>JBMNTW010000089.1:0-7202 GCA_050945935.1 Christensenellales bacterium | reverse complement strand
AAGGTTCCGGATATCGACCTCAACTTCTCCGGCGAGTATCAGGCTGTTGCCCACAAGTTCTGCGAAGAGCTGTTCGGCGAAGGGTATGTGTTCCGGGCGGGAACGATTTCCTGCTTCCAGGACAAGACCGCCTTCGGCCTCGCCAAGGACTACTGCGAAAAGTCGGGCATCCACCCGAGAACGGCGGAGCTGAACCGCCTTGCTTTGGGCTGCTGCGGCGTCAAGCGCACCACCGGACAGCACCCCGGCGGCATCGTGGTCCTGCCCAGGGACAGGGACATTTTCGACTTTACGCCCCTGCAGCATCCGGCAGACGATCCCAACTCCCCCACGATTACAACCCACTTTGACTTTTCATCCATGCATGACACACTGGTCAAGCTGGATATCCTAGGTCATGACGACCCCACGGTCATCCGCATGCTGCAGGACGAAACCGGCCTCGACCCGAGGGACATCCCTCAGGATGACCCTGCCACCATGAGCCTGTTCCGGTCCACCGAAGCGCTGGGCGTTACGCCGGAGGATTTAAGAAGCCCCGTGGGCACCTACGGCGTGCCGGAGTTCGGCACACGCTTCGTGCGCCAGATGCTGGTGGAAACCAAGCCCACGACGATGGAAGAACTGGTGCGCATTTCCGGACTTTCCCACGGCACCGACGTGTGGACGGGCAACGCCCAGGACCTCATCAAGCAGGGCATCTGCACGCTGAAGGAAGCGGTCTGCACCAGGGACGACATCATGAACTACCTGATCAGCAAAGGGGTGGACAAAAAGCTCGCCTTCTCCACCATGGAAAACGTGCGAAAGGGCAAGGGCTTAAAGCCCGAGATGGAAGAGGGCATGCGCAAGGCGAACGTGCCCAACTGGTACATCGATTCCTGCAAGCTGATCAAGTACATGTTCCCCAGGGCGCACGCCGCGGCGTACGTTATGAGCTCTTTTCGCATCGCGTACTATAAGGTCCACCATCCCGAGGCGTTTTATGCCGCCTATCTGACGGTGCGCGCCGACGCATTCGACTACATCGCCTGTTCCGGCGGCGCCAAGGCGGTGACAAACCGCATCGTCGCCATCGAGCAGAAGGGCAGGGAGGCAAAGCCCAAGGAAAAGGAACTGCAGACCATCCTGGAAGTGGTGCTGGAGATGAACCTCCGCGGCATCGAGCTTCTGCCCATCGACGTTAACGAGTCCCACGCCACGCGCTTTTTGATTAAGCGCGGTCCGGACGGCTCCAAGCTGCTTCCACCCCTGAACGCGTTAAGCGGCCTTGGCGACAAGGCGGCCTACGCCATCATGGAAGCAAGACTGCAGGGCGGACCCTTCCACACCCATGAGGACATTATGATAAGGGCCAAGGTAGGCCAGTCTGTGATAGACATTTTCAAGGCTGCCGACTGCCTGTCCGACCTGCCGGAGACCAGCCAAATTTCCTTGTTTGGAATGCTTTGAGAGAAAAAATAATTCTCCTGTTGCAGGAGAACTGGTGCTGTGATATAATATCGTTGGCTAATGAGACTGGCGTGGCGGAAAGAGTGGGCAAAACCCACTCTTTGCTTTTGAGTACCATGCCTTTTTGAGCACAATCACGTAAAAAACGGAGGAAATCCCCGCCAAATGGCAAAAACGCAGAAAACTTTCGGTCGCCCCCAGAACGCAAAGCAGATTGAAACCAAGGTATTCGCCCTGATGGAAGAGCCCGTCAAACAGCTCGGGTTTGAGCTTTGCGAGGTGGAGTACGCCATCGAGGACGGCAACAACGTCCTCACGCTGTACATTTACAATGAAAAGGGCGTCTCGATTGACGACTGCGAGCTTGTCAGCCGCGCGGTGGACCCGCTATTGGACGAGGCGGACCCCATCGAAGACCCGTACTATCTGAGCGTTTCCTCCCTCGGGCTGGACCGCCCGTTCAAAAAACCCAGAGATTTTGAAAGAAAAATCGGGACGGAAATCACCGTATCCCTTTATGCCCCGCTAAACGGCAAAAAGCAACTGACCGGAACGCTTTTAAGTGCCGACGGTTCCGGATTCGCAATACAAACAGAAAAGGGCGAGCTGCGCTTTGAGTATAAGTCCATAGCGTCTGCGAAGCCCTTCCTCAAATTCTGAACGGAGTGCCGACATGAAGAAAAAGACTGAAGAGTTCAATCCCCAGGCCGAGCTCATCATGGCTCTTGACATGCTCGAAAAGGAAAAGGGCATCAACAAGGCCGCCTTGCTCGACGCCATCGAAACGGCGCTTGTTTCCGCTTACAAGAAGAACTATAATAACGCCGGCAACGTCCGCGTCTCCATCAACGGGGAAACGGGCGAAATCGGCGTGTATTCCATCAAGAAGGTCGTGGAAGAGCTGGAAAATCCCGCCGAGGAGATCGAGCTTGCCGAAGCGTGGAAGATCGCGTCCTATTATCAGCCCGGCGATATTTTAGAGGTGCAGATTGCGCCCAAGGATTTCGGGCGCATCGCTGCCCAGTCCGCCAAGCAGGTGGTGGTGCAGCGCATCCGCGAAGCCGAGCGCGGCATGATTTATGACGAGCTCTCCGAAAAGGAAAACGAGGTGCTCACCGCCGTCGTCCAGCGCGAGGAGCGAAACGGCGTGTATCTGGAACTCGGCCGCTCGGAAGGCTTCATGTATTCCACCGAGTTCATCCCCGGCGAGTCCTTCGTTCCGGGAGACAGGATCAAGGTCTATGTGCTTGAGGTGCTGAAAACCAGCAAGGGACCCCAGGTCCTGGTCAGCCGCACCCATCCCGGCCTGATTAAGCGGCTGTTCGAGTTTGAGGTGCCGGAAATCCAGTCCGGCATTGTGACCATCAAGTCCATCGCCCGTGAAGCGGGCTCCAGAACCAAGATCGCCGTCCATTCCGCAGACCCCCAGGTGGACCCTGTGGGCGCCTGCGTCGGCCAGCGCGGCATCCGCATCGAGCGCATCGTTTCCGAGCTTGCCAACGAAAAGGTCGACATCATAGAATGGAATGCCGATCCCGCGACGTTCATCGCCAACGCCCTCTCGCCCGCCAGGGTGATGATGGTGCAGATCAACGAGGAAGAGCATGCCGCCCGCGTCATCGTGCCGGACAATCAGCTTTCCCTCGCCATCGGCAAGGAAGGTCAGAACGCGCGCCTTGCCTTCAAGCTCACCGGATGGAAGATCGACATCAAGAGCCAGTCCCAGTCGGCGGTGGCCGCCGCTGCGATGGAGGATGCCTATCCGGAAGGGCCTGACGCGGATTTTGACGATCTGGATTTTAACCTTTGATCATACAGCCGGAGGATAAGGATTGAAGCCACGCAAAATCCCCATGCGCATGTGCGTCGGTTGCCGCGAAATGAAGCCAAAGCGGGAACTGCTGCGCGTTGTGCGCTCCCCGCAAGGGGAAGTCAACATCGACATGACCTCAAAAGCGCCGGGCCGCGGAGCTTACGTGTGCCCGAGTCTCGCATGCCTTGAAAAGGCCATCAAGACCAAGGCGCTGGATCGCGCGTTAGAGCAAAAGATCGCCCCGGAGGTTTTTGACCGGCTGAAGGAGGAACTTGCTCCGCCAAATGAATGATCGTTTTTTAACCATGCTGGGCATGAGTGCAAGGGCGGGGAAATGCGCCTTCGGCGAGACGGCCTGCCTTTCGGCCATCAAGTCGCGAAAAGCGAAATTGATGCTGGTGTCGTCTGACGCCTCGGAAAATTCAATCAAGCGCTTCAGGGATTCCTGCCTTGGCGGCAATGTGCCACTGCTGCTGACCGGCGAGCCCATCGATGCCGCAACAGGCAAGCCGGGAAGAAAGTTCATCGCCGTACTGGACGCGCATTTTGCCAGCGCCATTTCGGGAGCATATGCCGGGGAAGCCCAAAACACAGGGGGTAGATCACATGAGTAAAGCAAATATCCAAACCACGACCAGAGAGCTGAAGGAAAAATCCAAGGCTCTTTTGGAGCGTATAAAATCATTCCAGGAACAGGTGACGGCCTCCTACAAGGAGATTCGCGCCACCGAAATCAGCCTCGGCGAAAAGCTCAAGGAAGAAAAGCGCATCCAGGCGGAAAGCGCCGTGGACCGCATGACTGCCTACGTCATGCCGGATGAGCCGGAGGCACCGAAGGAAGAAACCGCGGCGCATACCCAGCCCGAAAGGCCGGCGGCAAGGCCCGCGCAGGCACCTTCGGAACGGCAGGAGCGCCCCTTCCAGCGGGAACCCCGCATGGACCGCGGCGACGCGCGTCCGGACAACCGCATGGACCGCGGCCCCAGGCCCGCTCCCCAGAGGGACGCAAGGGCTCCCCAGAGGGACGGCATGCGTCCCCAGCCCGGCCAGCAGGCACGCCCTGCCCAGGGTACACAGGGCAGGCCCCAGCGGCCTGACCGTCCCCAGGGTGGCGCAGGTCGCCCGCCCATGAAGGACGGGGATGCTGCGCCCCGCCCCGGCCGCGCCGCGTCCGGCCGCACCGGCGGAGCTCCCATCATTCCTCCCGTTGTGGCGCCGGCTACCCGCGAGCGTACCGAACGTGCGCCCGAACCTGTGAAGGCCAAGACTTACGACAACGACCGCAAGGGCAAGTCCAAAAAGGCCGCCATCAAGGAAGCGCCGCCCGCCATCCTGCTGGATGACGAGAGGATGGGCTCCCGCAAGCGCCCCAAAAAGCAGCAGCAGGTGCGCAAGGTCGAATACCAGAAGATCGAACACGCGATCATTCCCACCGAAACCGTCACCGTCAAGGAGCTTTCCGAAATCATCAGTAAGCCCGTGGCGGAAATCATCAAGAAGTTGTTTATGCTGGGCATTATGGCCACAATAAACAACGAGATCGACTTCGATACCTGCGAGCTCATCGCGGCGGAGTACGACATTACCCTGGAGCACAAGGTTGCCAAGACCCAGGAAGAGGTCCTTCAGGAATCCGTGGACGTGGTGGACGAAGCCGACAAGCTCCGCCCCCGCCCGCCGGTGGTCACCATCATGGGCCACGTCGACCACGGCAAGACCTCGCTGCTGGACGCCATCCGCAACGCCAGGGTCACCGCCAGCGAAGCCGGCGGCATCACCCAGCACATCGGCGCCTACACCGTCGAGATTCACGGCCAGTCCATCACCTTCCTGGATACGCCCGGTCACGAGGCGTTCACATCCATGCGCGCCCGCGGCGCCCAGGCGACGGACATTGCCATTCTGGTGGTCGCGGCGGATGACGGCATCATGCCCCAGACCATCGAGGCCATCAACCACGCCAAGGCGGCGGAAGTGCCGATCATCGTTGCCATCAACAAGATCGACAAGCCCACCGCCAACCCGGACAAGGTCATGCAGCAGCTGACGGAGCGCTCCCTCGTTCCCGAAGAATGGGGCGGCGACGTAATCTGCGTGCCCGTTTCCGCAAAGACCGGGCAGAATCTTGACAAGCTGCTGGAAATGATTCTGCTGGTGGCGGAAGTGGAAGAACTCACCGCCAACCCGGACCGCGCGGCAAAGGGTATCATCATCGAAGCCAAGCTGGACAAAGGCCGCGGCCCCGTCGCCACCGTTCTGGTGCAGAACGGTACCCTCAAGGTGGGCGACACTGTGGTCGCCGGCACCGCCTACGGCCGCGTTCGCGCCATGCTGAACGACCGTGGTCAGAGGGTGGAAACGGCGCTTCCCAGCATGCCCGTCGAGGTGCTGGGCTTCAACGAAGTGCCCAACGCGGGCGACATTTTGAACGCCGTGGAGAGCGACAAGTTCTCCAGAAGCCTTGCCGAGGAGCGCAAGGATAAAATCAAGGCGCAGCAGATCCAGACCATGGCGCGCGTCTCGCTGGACGACCTGTTCAGCCAGATTGCCCAGGGCGAGATCAAGACGCTGAACATCATCGTCAAGGCGGACGTGCAGGGTTCGGTGGAAGCCGTTAAGCAGTCCCTGGAGAAGCTCTCCAACGACGAAGTGCGCGTGCGCTGCATCCACGGCGGCGTCGGCGCCATCACCGAGTCGGACGTTCTGCTCGCCGCCGCCAGCAACGCCATCATCGTCGGCTTCAACGTCCGCCCGGACGCCAAGGCCAGGGAAAACGCCGAGCGCGACAAGGTGGACATTCGCCTCTACCGCGTGATCTACAACGCTATCGAGGACGTGGAGAAGGCCATGAAGGGCATGCTCGCGCCCCAGTACAAGGAAGTCGTACTCGGCAGGTGCGAGGTCCGCAGCGTCTTCAAGGTCAGCGGTGTGGGCACCATCGCAGGCTGCTATGTGCAGGAAGGCAAGGTCACCAGGGCCGCCCAGGTCCGCGTGGTGCGGGACGGCATCGTCATCACCGAGGACAAGATTTCCTCCCTGCGCCGCTTCAAGGACGACGTGAAGGAAGTCGCCGCGGGCTACGAGTGCGGTATCGGCCTTGCAAGCTTTAACGACATCAAAGAGGGCGACCAGTTCGAGGCCTTCATCATGGAGGAAATCGAGCGCTGATTGCCCCGAAAGGTGAGCCATGTCCATACACAGCGAAAGACTCAACGCGGAATTCAAACGCGCCTTGAGCGACGTCATCCGGGACACCGTCAAGGACCCCCGGCTGAGTGCGCTCTGTTCCGTGGCGAAAGTCGAAATCACGAAGGACCAGAAGCACGCGAAGGTGTACGTCTCCGTGTTTGACGAGGACGACGCGAAGCGCGCCTCCTCGGTGGACGTGCTGAACGCCGCTGCAGGGTTCATCGCCAAGGAGCTCAACAGCCGCATTCGCATGCGCCGCATTCCCGTGCTGCACTTCGTGCTGGATAATTCCATTGAGTACAGCGTTCGGATCTCCAAGGTCCTGAACGATTTGGGGGTCAGCCGGGATTCCGGCACAGATGCCGATGAACAGCAGGATTGAAGATATCGCCAAGGTGCTGAAAGAAAGCACCCGGGTCATGATTATCAGCCATACCGCGCCGGACGGGGACACTTTGGGTTCCGCCGCGGTGCTGGCGATGGCGCTGGAAAAGCTGGGCAAAACCGTTTGCCTTGCCTGCGAAAGCCCCGTGCCGCGATACCTGCGCATTCTGCCGTTCAAGGAACGCTTCGAGACGGAACCCGTGTTTGACGGGCCCTACGATTCCGTGGCGGTGGACTGCGGGGACGAAAGCAGGCTGGGCAAACTGCTGCCGCAGTTTCTTGCTGGCGAGCGGCGCATCAACATCGACCATCACTGGACCAACCGCGGCTATGGCGAGCTGAATCTGGTGGATTCCGATTCGCC
>JBMNTW010000088.1:0-7202 GCA_050945935.1 Christensenellales bacterium | reverse complement strand
AGATTCTCTGCCTGTTCCTCGCCACTCTGCTGAACTGGGACGAGCCGCTGCTGCCCATCCATTTGCTGTTCGTCAACCTTGTTACCGACGGTCTGCCCGCCATGGCGCTGGGCGTTGACCCCGCCTCGCCGGACATTATGTCCCGCCCGGCGCGCAAGAACAAGGGCATCTTCACCGGCGGCATGGTCTGGCGCATTATGTACCAGGGCATCATGGTGGGCGCGCTGTCCCTCATCGCCTTCATGATCGGTTCCGGCGGTCTGCACACCGAAGCCGCCGTCGCCACCGGCCGCACCATGGCGTTCCTGGTGCTCGCCGGCAGCCAGCTGGTGCATGCGTTCAACGTGCGCAACCACCGCCTCTCGGTGTTTGTGGACCATCCCTTCCGCAACATCAAGCTGATGCTCGCTTCCCTGGGTTCCGCCGCGCTGCTGTTTGCCGTGCAGCACATTCAGCCTCTGGCGAACGTGTTCAAGCTTGTGCCCCTGCCCGCGGGGATGGAACTGGTCGTCGTCGGACTGTGCTTCGTGCCTCTGGTGGTCGTGGAGCTGTTCAAGCTGCTCAAGATCAACACCACCAAGTCGGACGTTTAATAAAACTACACAAAAAAGGCCCGGACGAAGGCAAAAACAGCCCTTGTCCGGGCTTCTTTTTGCATATAAACTAAGTACACACACCCATCGCGAACCGCGCCTTACGCCAATTGGAGGAGGAACTGCCCATGAACCTGACGCACCATCTTCTGACGCTGGAGGTGGACAACGAGTTCGGCGTGCTGACCAGAATTACCGCCCAGATCCGCAGGGAGGGGTGGAACATCACGGGGCTGAGCGTGGCGGAAGTGCCGGACGGGCTGACCGCCAAAGTGACGCTGTCCCTGCTTTGCCCGCAGAGCTCCGCCGCGGCGGTGACCGACCGGCTGAACCGGCTGAACTGCGTGCATTCCGTGGTTTCCTGCACGAAGGGCACCCACGCCATCGCGGAACTGGCGCTGTTTCGCTTGGACGACGAAGCCCTCGCCAGAGAAGCCGGCTGTTTTTTGGTTGAGCCGGGGGTTTGGGGTTTTCGCGGAACGAAAGAGGAGATCGACGGGCTGATTCGAAGGCTTGCGCCTTTGGAAGTCGCCCGTTCGGGGGAAATCGCCCTGAAAAAAACGTCCGTTTCGGAACAGAACTGACGGTTAACGTGCGAAAAAACGCCGCCCGCGCTACGGTCGGCGCTTTTTCATCCGCCGTCATTCTTTGCGCGCGCCCGATAAGGGTGATACAATCAATCCAAAGGATGGTGCAAGCATGAAGTACGGCGAAACGGTGACGGGGACCTTCCTCGCGCGAAACAACAGGTTCACGGCACAGGTGGAAATCAACGGCGCGGCGGAAACCGTGCACGTCAAGAACACCGGAAGGCTGAAGGAACTGCTGACCAAAGGAGCGAAGGTCATCCTTGCCGAAACGGGCAATCCCAACCGAAAGACGCGGTTCGACCTCATCGGCGCTTACAGGGAGGGCACGCTGTTCAACATTGACTCTCTCGCCCCCAACAAGGTGGCGGCGGAGTACCTGCCCAGGCTGTTCAACGGCATTAAAAAGATCAAGCCCGAAGCGGCGCGGGGGGAGTCGCGGCTGGATTTTTACATCGAAGCGGAAGGACTGGCCCAGGAAGGGGAAGACTCCCGAAGGGAAAAAGACGGCGAAAAGGGCATCCGGGGCTATCTTGAAGTGAAGGGCGTGACGCTTCTTCGTGACGGCGGCGCCTATTTTCCGGACGCGCCCACAAGCCGGGGCATCAAACATCTGGACGAGCTTGCCGCCTGCGCCAAAGAGGGGTACTTTGCCGCCGTGCTGTTCGTGGTGCAGTTTCGCGGAGCGCGCTTCGTCGCCCCGAACGACGAAACGGGCAGGGCTTTCGGCGAAGCGCTGCGAAGGGCGAAACAGGCAGGCGTGCGCCTGTTCGCTGTGGAATGCGAAGTGACGAAGGACGGCATGTCTGCCATCAACGCGCTGCCGGTGCTCACCGGCGGGGCGTAATATTCGAAGCCAGGACGAGTACATTTTGAAAGCGATACTGTTGAACGGGCCGTCGTCGGCGGGAAAGTCCACGCTGGCAGTCGCGCTCTGAGAAGTGCTCAAAAACGAGCGGGACGAGGATTGCGTCATCATCGCGCTGGACGATTATCTGGAAATGTCGCCGGACGAACCCGTCTGGGAGGACGACGTGTTCGATACCATGCCCGCCACGCAGGCGGATATTCGCGCAGCGCGTCATCGTGGACCACTGCGTCACAAGCGAAAGAATCTACGAAGCCCTGATGCAGTCCCTCGCCCCTAGCGGCGTTCTTTCGGTGTTTGTCTCCTGCGTGGTTGAAGTTCTAAAAACGCGCGAAGTGCAAAGGGGCGACCGCTGCGTCGGCGGCTCGGCGGAGGCTCCTTTAGCGTATCTCTATCAAAAGACGGGCACGAGCTGGAGATTGATACCGGCATCGTTGACATAACGGAAAACACGAAAAGAATCATCGCCGCTCTGGGGTGAGTTTCGGGAAGAAGGTAGCATATGCCGAAGGTCAAAATTACGGTTGTCAAAAGCGCCTGCCGCTGCGGGCTCTGCCAAGCGGGGGATGTTTTCGTGGTGGAAGACGTTTGCCCGCCGCTTTGCCACGAGCTGTGGAACAGCATCTACCCGTCCGTGTATGCGCTGCTGAACGGCGGCACGCTGGACTACGGCGCGGCAAGGGCAAAATGCTTCGACGCCGAGTGTCCGGACGGGGGCCGCGTCAAGGTTCACGGCGAGGTTGTTGAAAACGACTGACGCGAAGCGTTTCTGGGTAATAAATGGAAACCGGTAAAAAACATCCGCCGGTTTTTTGGCGGATAGCTTTCTGAAATAACGAGTTTTAAAGATAAAGCAAAAACGGCGGGGAGCAGCCCCTGCCGTTTTACTATTCCTTAACCCTTGATGCGCTCCACGTCCGCGCCCAGTCCCCGGAGTTTATCCTCCACGTCCTCGTAGCCGCGGTCGATGTATTCCACGTTTTCGATGGTGGTCACGCCGTCCGCCATCAAACCGGCGACGATGAGCGAAGCCCCCGCCCGAAGGTCAGTGGCGGTGACGGGGCAGCCGGAAAGGCTCTCTACGCCGCGGATGGTCGCCACCCTGCCGCTGACGGAAATGTCCGCCCCCATGCGGCAAAGGTAGGGCACATGCTTGAACCGGTCCTCAAAGATCGTCTCGTACACCTGGCTGGCGTCCTTGTTGCGGGTTAAAAGCGCCATGATGGGCTGCTGCAGGTCCGTGGGGAAGCCGGGGTAGGGCAGCGTGCGCACGTTCACGCCTCTGGGGCGCTGACCGTCCGACTTGACCTGAATGAAGAACTCCCGTCCGTCGTCCCCTTCGGTGACGGAATAGCCCATTTCCATCAGCTTGGCGGTGACAGCCTCCAGGTGGGTGGGGATGACGTTGCGCACCGTCACGTCCCCTCCGGCGGCTGCCGCGGCAATCATATAGGTACCGGCTTCGATCTGGTCGGGGATGATGGCGTAGGAGCAGCCCTTCAGCGGGCGACCGCCGTTGATGCGAATCACGTCTGTGCCCGCGCCCTTGACGGAAGCGCCGATGCAGTTCAAAAAGTTCGCCACATCCACCACATGGGGCTCTTTTGCGGCGTTGGCAATGACGGTCTGGCCTTGCGCCCACACGGCGGCGAGCATGATGTTGATGGTGGCGCCGACGGACACGGTGTCCAGATAAATATCCGCGCCGCGCAGGCCGTTTTTCGCCTCCGCCTTCAGAATGCCCCGCTCCACCCGGGTGGTGGCGCCCAAAGCCTCCATGCCCTTGATGTGCAGGTCGATGGGCCGCACGCCGATGAAGCATCCGCCGGGCAGGGCGACTTCCGCGCGCCCGAACCGGCCCAGCATGGAGCCCAAAAGGTAGTAGGACGCGCGCATCCTGCCCACCAGGTCGAAGTCCGCCCTGGGGTTGCTCATCCCTTCGCCGCTGATGTTCATGGAAGCGCCGTCGAACTCCACGTCCGCGCCCATTTTGCGGAAAATGTCCGCAAAAAGGCGGACGTCTTCAATATCCGGCAGGTTTTCAATCACGCACCCGCCCGTCGCCATCAGTGCGGCGGGCAGGATTCCAACGGCGGCATTCTTCGCGCCGGACACTAATACCGTGCCAGTGAGCGGCTTGCCGCCGCGGATTTTCAGTTTCTGCAAAGGGAACCTCCCAAAAATTTACGGTAAACAGATGGTCGCTGCGGCTTAGAACATCTTCCTGCGCCACATGATGATGGTCGCAATCAGCGTTGCCACCAGCGAGATGCCCAGAACAATCCAGAACCCGCCCGCGTACCCCTCAAAGGGCACGCCGGTGTTCATGCCGAACAGGCTGTAGATGATCTGCGGCACCGAGAGAATAATCGTCACAGCCGCCAGCAGCTTCATGACGATGTTCAAATTGTTGGAAATGACCGACGCGTAGGCGTCCATCGTGCCGGAAAGAATGTCCCGGTAGATGGTACACATCTCAATGGCCTGCTTGTTTTCGATGATAACGTCCTCCAGCAGGTCCTCATCGTCCGGATAACGGGTCAGGCTGTTGGTGCGAAGGAGCTTTTCCAGCACCAGCTCGTTGCCCTTTAAGGACGTGGAAAAATACACCAGAGACTTTTCCAAACGGAGCATCTGGATCAGCTCACGATTCTTCATGGACTTGTGCAGCTCGGATTCCACCACGGAGCTGGCCTTGTCGATCTGCTTCAGGTACTGCAGAAACTTCGAAGCGTTGCGGTACAGAATCTGCAGCAAAAAGCGGTACTTCTTATTCACGGAAAACGCCCGCACGCGGCCGTTGATGAAGTCGTCGATGATGGTGGTTTCCTTCAGGCAGATCGTGATGATCCCCTTTTCGCATAAAATAACGCCCAGCGGCAGCGTGGTGTAAATGAAGGACTGCTCTTCGGGCTGAACGATGGGAATGTCCACAATGATCAGCGTTCCGCACTCCTCGTGCTCGATGTGGGGGGATTCCTCCTCGTCCAGCGCGGCCTTCACAAAATCCTCATCCACACAAAAAAAGTCCATGACGGCCTGTATTTCGTCCGGTTCGGGGTCTGTCAAATGCACCCAGCAGCTTTCCTCAAAGGCGGAAAGACGCTGCAACGTGCCGGATTTGGTAGCGAAAATATCCGTCATGGTACCTCCTTCTTCGCTATTGTCAAAAGGCAAAAGCGGCTTGGTATTGGCGCGCCAAACGGCGAAAAGAGGCGTTTTACACCGAAAGCGTGCAAAACAGGCGCCTGAATCGCGCCATACTACTGCTATTATAGCCGCATCGGCTGTAATGCGCAAGAGCGCGCGAATGCAGGGAAAAATGCCGTCACAACGCACATTGCTTCGGGTGATTACGCACCCGTTTGCATTGGAATCATGCCAAATGTGCGCAACGCACAAAAAAGGGGAGGGCGGCGCGCAAGCTGCGTGCAGCGCGGGTCACATCTTCGTATTTGCGCAATTGCGGGCGCGGATATGCGGCCGGGCTTCTGGCAGTTTTTCCGCCTGATATAAAAAGTTTCCTTTTGGAAGTTTCAAAAAAGACGCTTCGAAAAAACGGAAAAAGCCGCGCTCGTGAGAACGCGGCTTTCAAAAAACCGATTACACCACGCCCTGGGCGAGCATGGCGTCCGCCACCTTCTTGAAGCCCGCGATGTTCGCGCCGGCAACGAAGTTGTCCTTCATGCCGTACGCCGCGGCGGCTTCGGAGATGTTTTTGTAAATATTGACCATGATGTCGTGCAGTTTGCTGTCCACTTCCTCGGCGGTCCAGCTCAATCTGAGGCTGTTCTGGCTCATTTCCAGCGCAGAGGTGGCAACGCCGCCGGCGTTCGCCGCCTTGCCCGGGGCGAACAATACGCCCGCCTTCTGCAAAAGTTCCACAGCCTTGGGGGTGGAGGGCATGTTCGCGCCTTCCGCCACGGCGTAGCAGCCGTTGGCGATGAGCATCTTGGCGTCTTCCTCGTCCAGCTCGTTCTGGGTGGCGCAGGGGAGGGCAATGTCGCACGGGGCGGCCCATACGCGGCCCGTGGTGGAATACGAGCAGGAGGGATGGTCTTCGGCGTATTTGGAAAGCCTTCCGCGCTTGACTTCTTTCAAATCCTTCAAATAGGCAAGGTCAATGCCGTTCTTGTCGTAAATCCAGCCGTTGGAGTCCGAGGCGGTGACCACCGTAGCGCCCAGCTCCATCGCCTTTTCCATGGCGTAAATGGCCACGTTGCCGCTGCCGGACACGGCGACCCTGGCGCCCTTGAAGGAGTGGCCCTTGGCTTCGATCATCTCGCGGCAGAGGTACACAAGGCCGTACCCTGTGGCCTGCTTGCGCATGAGCGAGCCGCCGTAGGTCAAACCTTTGCCGGTGAACACGCCTTCGTAGCGGTTGGTGATGCGCTTGAACTGGCCGTACATGAAGCCGATTTCCCTGGCGCCTACGCCGATGTCGCCGGCGGGAACGTCCACATCCGCGCCGATGTACTTATAAAGCTCGGTGATGAAGCTCTGGCAGAACGCCATGACTTCACGGTCGGACCTGCCCTTGGGGTCAAAATCCGAACCGCCCTTGCCGCCGCCGATGGGCAGGCCGGTGAGGGAGTTCTTGAAGGTCTGCTCAAAACCGAGGAATTTGATGACGCTGAGGTTGACGGAAGGGTGGAAGCGGATGCCGCCCTTATACGGTCCGATGGCGCCGTTGAACTGCACGCGGTAGCCCTTGTTCACCTGAACGGCACCGGAATCGTCCACCCAGGGCACGCGGAACATCAGCGCGCGTTCCGGCTCCACCATGCGGGCAAGAAGGTTGTGCTTCTCGTAAAGCGGTTCCGCCTCGATGACGGGCCGCAGCGAATCGAGAACTTCGGTCACGGCCTGAATGAACTCCGGCTCGTGGGGGTTTTTGGCAGCGGTTTCGGCGAGTATGCGGTCGACGTAGTTCATGTTGCTGTTCCCTTCTTTATCAAAATGTATTGCGTGCAGACAAATGAAAAACTCGCCCCCGTTGCAAAGCGCAACAAAAGCGAAGCCGGCCCCATTGCCGGACGCCCAAAGGAAAAATTCCCCCGACGCACGAAATATTATACAAAGCATTCATTGGAATTGCAATACAGATTGATAATAATTTCATAATTCCTTCGATTTTCCGGCAAAAATACGCCG
>JBMNTW010000087.1:0-7204 GCA_050945935.1 Christensenellales bacterium | reverse complement strand
CTTGGCGACGTTCACGGCATCCTGACCGGTCATGGCGTCCACGGTGAGCAGAATCTCTGTGGGGTTCAGAGCCTGCTTTAAGCGGACGATTTCGTCCATCATCTCTTCGTCGATGTGCAGGCGGCCTGCGGTGTCCACAATAATCAGGTCGCAGGCTCTTCGTTCCGCTTCCTTGAGGGAAAGAAGGGCGGTTTCCACAGGGTCGGACTGACCCCGTTCGAACACGGGCAGGTCCAGCTTCTCGCCCACCACCTGCAGCTGCTTGATGGCGGCGGGGCGGTAAATGTCGCACCCCACCAGAAGGGGAGAACGGCCGTACTGCTTTTTCAAGTAGGCGCCGAGCTTGCCGCACATGGTGGTCTTGCCCGCGCCCTGGAGGCCCACCAGCATGATGATCGTGGGCGGTTTGGGGGAGAAGGTCAGCTTGGTCTGACCGCCGCCCATCAGGGCGGTCAGCTCCTCGTTGACGATTTTGATAACCTGCTGGCCGGGGGTGAGGGACTCGAGCACCTCAGCACCCACGCAGCGGTCGGAAACGGTTTTAATGAAGGACTTCACCACCAGGAAGTTGACGTCCGCCTCCAAAAGGGCGAGCTTCACTTCGCGCATGGCTTCTTTAATGTCTTTTTCGTTCAGCTTCCCGCGGCCGGTCAGCTTTTTGAAAACGCCCTGAAGTTTTTCGGAAAGGCCTTCAAAAGCCATGATCGTCCTCCCATAAAGCGTTGATTTGGTCGACGTAGTTGCGCACCTTTTCGGGATTGTCCGCGTATTTTAACAGCTCGTTCAACAGCGCCTTTTGCGCATAGAACCGCTTCATCAGCCCGAGCTTCTCGTCAGCGTCCGCCAACTGCGCCTGGGCGCGTACCAAGCTGTCCCGCACCGCCTGGCGGCTGACGCCGTATTCCTCGGCGATCTCGCCCAGCGAATAGTCCGAGTTCAGGTAAAGATCCATGTAGTCCCGCTGCCTTTCCGTCAGGAACGGCCCGTAAAAATCCAGCAGCAGCGAGGTATGGAGGTCTTTTTGCATGATTGGTGCTCCCTTAACTGTAAAGGCATTTCCCTTTACGCCTTAGCAAGAATACACCTTCACGGGAAGATTGTCAAGTTTTTTTGAATTTGCGCGGCACGCAAGGACCAACGGTAGCGTTTCGTGTTATAATTCCAGAAAAAGAAGGAGGCGGGGGTGAGGGGCTTGTCCGAACTGCTCAACAATTCGGGGATACTGGAAATCAATGAACTGGCCTTTCTTGCGCAAATACCGGAACCGTACAGGACCATCCTGGTATATGCGCTGTTCATCGCGATGGCGTTTGTCGCCTGCATCCTGCTCGCATGGGTGCTGAAGTTCCTGTTGAAGTTCATCTTTCATCAGATACGCTTCTTTGCCTGTTTGATCATCGCGCTCGTGCTCATCGGCTCCTTTTTGGTCAAATCGGCTGTGGCGCCATTCCAGTACTTCCTGGAAGAAACGGGCGTGGGGGACGCCATGGCACTGGCGGTGGACCAGTTCAAGGGGCTTTACTCCAGCGCGGCACCTCTTCTGGCCTGGCGGTTTACGGACATCACGAAAGAGACGGACGATGCCATGTCCGCCTTTGAGGAGCACGAAGAGGAACGCACGGATGAGGACGAGGTCCGCATCCGCATCGACTATCTGCCCGCCGGCTCCGTTGTGGTGGTATACGATAAGAAGAATCAGACTTTTTCGGTGGACAAGAACATCGGGGATAAATGAAATGATGAAAATAGGAGAACGGGCCGCCCGGAGTGTGCGGCCCGCTCCATTCGTTTAGCAGCAGTTAGACTTGCAACCACAACCGGTGCCGAGGACATTGCCGTTGCCCAGCCCACCGCACAGCAGCAGGAGAATCAACAGCTGGCAGCTGCAGTTGCTGTCACCGAAGATGCCGTTGTTGTTGCAGCCACCGATGCCGCCGACGTTACCATTGTTTCCGCAGCAGCCGAAGCAACTGAGCAGCAGCAGAAGGATGATGATAGAGCTGCAATCTCCGAAGCAGTTCATGTGTGACCTCCATAATACGAAGTCCGAAAGCTACGCTTTACGGCTGATTTCATAATACTCAACGGCAAAAAATATGTTACGATTCAGGGGGCAAAGGCGTTGATTCAGCGCGTAAATTTTGATTTTGCCGGAAGTTGCCGAAAAGTTGGGCCAAAATCGCGCCCAACAAGCCGCAAACGGAGGATTGGCTCTTGCGAACAGAAGGACCGCTGTGGTATACTCCGCTTAACTGAACAATCGCTATGACGGAGAAAAGTAGGCGTTCATCGCCACCGGAAAGAGAGAAGCGGCCAATGGCTGGAAGCCGCTCTGCGGTGCGGATCGCCGAAGTTCCCTCCCGAGCGCGCGAACTGAAAGCTGCAAAGTACGCAGCCGTGTAGGGGAGCCGGGGCCCGCCCGATAAAGCGGGGCAAAGGCCGTCATCGTGCGGCGAATGCGGGTGGTACCACGGAACACAGCGTTTCGTCCTGTCGGACGCGCTGTTTTTTTATTTTCAAGGTATGAATGGCTCAAGGAGATGCAACATGGACATCAACGAAATCAAAAAACAGCTTGAAGAAATCGAAAGAAGTGCCCTGGTAGCGGCTTCCGCCGCCGAAGGCACCGAGCAAATCAACGAGCTTCGCGTACGCTTTCTCGGCAAAAAGGGCGAGCTGACCGGGCTTTTGCGCTCCATGGGCAGCCTGCCCGCCGAAGACAGGCCCGCCGTCGGCCAGATGGTGAACGACGCCAGGCAGCGCATCGAAGCGGAAATCGAGCTGCGGCTGGAAAAGAGCAAAGAAGCGGAAAAGGCAGCAAGGCTCTCGGCGGAAGCGCTGGACGTCACCATGCCCGGCAAACTCCAAAAGCGCGGCAAACTCCACCCTCTCACCCAGACCATGCGCCAGATTGTGGACATTTTCGTGGGCATGGGGTTCGAGGTGGCGGAAGGCCCCGAAATCGAGTACGACAAGTACAACTTCGAGATGCTGAACATCCCCGCCGACCATCCGGCAAGGGATATGCAGGATACGTTCTACATCACCGACTCCACGGTGCTTCGCACGCACACCTCACCGGTGCAGGTGCGCACCATGCTGAACAAGAAGCCGCCCATCCGCGTGGTATGCCCCGGCCGCGTGTACCGTTCGGACGATGTGGACGCCACCCATTCCCCGATTTTCCATCAAATCGAAGGTCTGGTGGTGGATAAGGGCGTCACCATGGCGGACCTTCGCGGCGTGTTGGACGTATTCGCCAAGGAACTCTACGGCGAACACACCAAAACCCGCCTGCGCCCGAGCTACTTCCCCTTCACCGAGCCTTCCGCCGAGGTGGACATCACCTGCCACGTCTGCGGCGGCAGCGGCTGCCGCGTGTGCAAGGGAACGGGCTGGATCGAAATTCTGGGCAGTGGCATGGTGAACCCGAACGTGCTGCGCATGAGCGGCATCGACCCGGAAGTGTACACCGGCTTTGCCTTCGGCATCGGCATAGAGCGCGTCGCCAACGCCAAGTTCGGCATTTCAGACATCCGTCTGCATTACGAGAACGACCTGCGCTTCCTTTCGCAGTTCTGATTAAAGGGGGAACATCAGCATGAGAGTGCCAATGAAATGGCTTTCGCAGTATGTGGATACCACGAGCTACACGCCCGCTGAAATCGCGAAGCTCCTGACCGCCCGCGGGCTGGAAATCGGCGGCGTGGAAGAGCTGGGCGAAAACATTCAAAACGTGGTGACGGGAAGGATTCTCTCCATCGTCAAACACGAAAACTCCGACCACTTGCAAATCTGCATGGTGGACGTGGGCGGCGAAGAACCCGTCCAGATCGTCACCGGCGCACAGAATGTCAAAGCAAACGACCTTGTTCCCGTCGCCCTGCACGATTCCCGCCTGCCCAACGGGCTGCACATCAAAAAGGGCAAGCTCCGCGGCGTCGTTTCCGAAGGCATGCTCTGCTCCGGCGAGGAACTGTGCCTGACGGAAGACGACTACCCGGGCGCCGGCGAGCACGGCATCCTGATTTTGAAGGAAGATTGGCCTGTCGGGACAGACATTCGCGAAGTCCTCGGCATGAACGACACTGTGCTCGAAGCAGAACCCACTCCCAACCGGCCTGACTTGCAGTCCGTCATCGGCGTGGCGAGGGAAGTCGCCAATGCCATCGGCCGCCCGCTTGTCTTACCGGAAGTTTGCGTGAAGGCGGAAAGCGGCAGAAACATCAACGACTTTGTCAAGGTGGAAGTAGAGGACGCGGAACTCTGCCCGCGCTACATGGCGCGTACCGTGAGGGATATCAAAATCGGGCCGTCTCCCGCATGGATAAAGGACGCCCTGCGCGCCGCCGGCGTGCGCTCCATCAACAACATCGTGGACATCACTAACTACGTGATGCTCGAAACCGGTCAGCCCATGCACGCCTTTGACCTTGCCTGCGTGGCGGACAGAAACATCGTCGTCCGCCGTGCCCGTGACGGCGAGAAGCTGGAAACGCTCGACGGCAAGGAGCGCGATCTGGACACCGACATGCTCTGCATCTGCGACGCTCAAAAACCCGTGGGCGTTGCCGGCGTCATGGGCGGCGCGAACTCGGAAATCACCGAAAACACCCAAACCGTGCTGTTCGAGTCCGCCAAATTCAAAGGCTACAGCATCCGCATGACCTCGAAAAAACTCGGCATGATGACCGAGGCGTCCCAGAGGTTCGTCAAGGGTGTGGACATTGAAGGCACCGCTTACGCCTTGGAGCGTGCCTGCCAGCTGGTGGAACTGCTGGGCGCCGGCACGGTGGACGACGGCATCATCGACGTGGTGGGAACGGATTTGACCCGCCGCAAGCTCGTCGCCCGTCCGGAACGCGTCAACGCCCTGGTGGCGCTGGACATTCCCGCCGAACGCATGGCGGAAATCCTGAACGGGCTGTGCATCCCCACCACATTGGAAGACGGGCTCCTGCACATCGAAATCCCGCACTTCAGGGACGACATTGAGGGCGAAGCGGACATTTCCGAAGAAATCGCAAGAATCGTCGGGTTCGACGAGATCCCCCTGACCTTCATGCGCGGCGACCTTTCCCGCGGCAAGCTGACCAGGGTCCAGAAGCAGGTGGAACTCGTGCGGGATGTGCTGTGCGGCATGGGTGCCTACGAATGCAACACCTACGCCTTCACCGGCCAGTCCGCGTATGACAAACTGTTGCTCGCAGAGGATGCTCCCCTGCGCAACAGCGTGCGCATCCTCAACCCCTTCGGTGAGGATAACGCCCTGATGCGCACCACCGTTGCAGTTTCGCTGCTGCCCGTCGCCGCGCTGAACATCAACAAGAAGAACGGCGACTTCCGCATCTTCGAAGTCAGCAACGTATACACCCCCGCAAAAGCGGAAAACGAGCTGCCCGAAGGCAGGCAGAACGCCTGCATCATACTCTGCGGCGAAGGGGAGGACTTCTTCACCTTAAAGGGTGTGGTGGAAGCATTGTGCGCAGCTCTTGGCATCGAGGAATCGAAGCTTAACTTCTCCGCCGGCGGCGAAGCGTACTACCATCCCGGCAGAAAGGCCGTCCTCACCGTCGGCGGCGCGTATGCCGGCCAAATCGGCGAGGTGCATCCGGACTGCGCAGCCAACTTTGAGATTTCTTACAGAGTATACATGGCCGAACTGGAGCTGGACGTGCTGTTCGCAGCGGCAGCGGAGCAGAAGAAGTTCAAGCCCCTTCCCAAGTTCCCCGCCGTGGAGAGGGACATTGCCTTTGTGCTTTCCGAGGAGTACACCGCCAAACAGGTGAAGGACGTCATCACAAATGCCGGCAGGGAGCTTCTGGAAGCGGCGGAACTGTTCGACGTTTATCAGGGTGCGCACATCGAAAAGGGCAAAAAGAGCATGGCCTATTCTCTAAGGTTCAGAGCTTTGGAGCGCACGCTGACGGACGATGAAGTGGCGGAAGCCACCAACCGCATTCTGACCGCGCTGTCCGAAACCCTGGGGGCAAAGCTCCGCTCCTGATTTGCGCCAAAAATCGCAATGGAATCGACAGATCTCGCTTGTCCCGCTTAACAATATGTGGTACAATAACCAAAAATATACACAAGATAGGGGCGTCGGGTATGGAGAAGAACAGGATCAGCGTTAAAATTAACGGCCGGCCGTATGTGATCTCCGGCGACAAGTCCGAAGAACACCTGTATAAGGTCAGCATGCTGGTGGACCGCAAGGTTGCGGAACTCGTGGCGGCGTATCCGACCATGAGCACCACGGACATTGGGATTCTCGTCGCGCTGAACATCGCGGATGAGCTCACTTCGCTGAAGGATGAGCGCGCCGAACTGGATGCGCACATCAGCCGCATCATCAACAACGAAGGTGTGGACGCCAAGGAAGCGATGCTCCCCAGATTACCCCAGCTTTCCCGTTGAACGAATCACAGCGCGAACTAACGCGCCCTTTGCCCGAAACCGCGGCTTAATTCCGTTTTTTCACGCAAGCTCTGCGTGGGCGGATGCGGTTTCGGGCATTTTTTATGGTAAATCAAAATGAGTCGAGGGCGAAACATGCCAAAACCAGAACTCCTTTCCCCTGCGGGAAGCTTTGAAGCCCTGATTGCCGCTGTGCAAAGCGGGGCAGACGCCGTCTATCTTGGTGCGGGCTCCTTCAATGCCCGGGCGTATGCCAAAAACTTTACTGCCGACGAGTTGCAAAAGGCCGTTGATTACTGCCATGTGCGGGGCGTTTCCGTCCATGTGACGATGAACACCCTGCTGCTGGACAAAGAGCTGGAAGCGGCGCTGCAAACCGCGAAAGACCTTTACTGCATGGGCGTGGACGCGCTGATCGTGCAGGACGTGGGGCTGATTTCCCTGCTTCGCAAAAATCTGCCCGATTTCCCCCTGCATGCCAGCACCCAGATGGCGGTGCACGACGAAAACGGCGTGCTTGCCGTGCAGAATCTCGGCATGACGCGGGCGGTGCTTTCACGGGAAGTGTCCATCGAAGGGATGAAGCGCATCCGTTCCGCCACGGATTTTCCGCTGGAGGTGTTCGCCGGCGGGGCGATGTGCTCCTCCGTGTCCGGTCTTTGCCTGCATTCCAGCTTCATCGGTGGAAGAAGCGGAAACCGCGGCGCCTGCGCCCAGCCCTGCAGAATGAAGTACAGGCTAAACGGCAAAGAGGGGTACCTGCTTTCCATGAAGGACCTCTGCATGC
>JBMNTW010000086.1:0-7248 GCA_050945935.1 Christensenellales bacterium | reverse complement strand
ATTGAAGTTCTACGCCTCCATGCGTCTGGACGTGCGCAAGATCGACGTTTTAAAGAACGGCAACGAGATGATCGGCAACCGCACCAGGGTCAAGGTGGTCAAAAACAAGGTCGCACCGCCCTTCAAAATTGCGGAGTTTGACATTCTGTACGGCGAGGGAATCTCCCGCGAAGGTTCCATTCTCGACCTTGCCGTCACCCAGAAAATCATCGCGAAGTCCGGCTCCTGGTATTCCTATAACGACGTTCGCATGGCTCAGGGAAGAGACAATGCCCGTCTGTTCCTGAAGGACAATCCCGAGCTTTGCGCCGAAATCGAAGCCAAACTGCGCGAAACGCTGTTCTCGCCGGGGGCAAAGGTGGAAGGCGCCACCGCAGGGGACGATGCGGACGGACCCTCCATCGACAGCATGGACGATCCCGGAATTTTCTAGTAAAACATGGGGCGAAACGTGAAAGTTCGCCCCTTTTTGATTTTTCTCACAACCTGTTTTCAGGTCACATCTTTCCTATGTTTCGCTATAAAACATCAAATATGGTCGATGGTAGTCATATTTGAAATATGTTGACAACCTAATTGACAAGGTTTACAATTAAGACTGGGTTTATCGGTCTTGTAGTAGATGTAGACGGCTCTGTCAAACGATTGTTCGTTTTTTTCTACCTTTACGGTCGAGGCGAAAGCCCGGCTATTTTTATTAAAAGGAGGTGTTCGATCCCTAATGGATTTACTGTCATATATCCTTGTCGCAGTCGGTATCTCCGGCGGAGCGGTGGGCGGTTACTTTTACCGCAGAAACATCGCCGAAGCCAAAATCGGCCGCGCCGAGGAAACTGTCCGGCAAATGCTCGAAGATACCCAGAAGCGCGCCGAAGCCATGAAGAAGGAAACCATCCTTGAAGCCAAGGAAGAGATTCATCGCCAGCGCTCCGAGTTCGAGAAGGAATGCCGGGACAGGCGAAATGAGCTCCAGCGTTCCGAACGAAGAGTCCTGCAGCGCGAGGAGTTGCTTGACAAGAAATTAGACGGCATAGAAGCCAGAGAACAGGAACTGGAACAGCGCGAAAAGAACATTGTGCTCCTGGAAGAGGAAACCAAAGGCCTTTACCAGAAGCAGCTGGATGAACTGGAGCGCATCTCGGCGCTTTCCATCGAGGAAGCAAAGCAGATTCTGCTTTCCAACGTCGAGCGGGAAGCCCGACACGATGCGGCGGTGATGATCCGCGAAATCGAGGCGAAAGCCAAGGAGGAAGCGGAAAAGCGCGCGAGGAACATCATCTCCATCGCCATTCAAAAGTGCGCTGCGGACCATGTGGCGGAAGCCACGGTCTCGGTGGTGCCCCTACCCAACGACGAAATGAAGGGCCGCATCATCGGCCGCGAAGGCCGCAACATCCGCACCCTGGAAACGGCGACGGGCATCGATTTGATTATCGACGATACGCCGGAAGCCGTCATCCTTTCCGGGTTCGACCCCGTCAGGCGCGAAATCGCCAGGATCGCCCTTGAAAAGCTTGTGCTGGACGGCAGGATTCACCCCGCCCGCATTGAGGAAATGGTGGAAAAGGCCCGCCGCGAGATCGACAATCAGATCCGCGACGCCGGTGAACAGACGGTGTTCTCTATCGGCATTCACGGCCTGCACCACGAACTCGTCAAGCTCCTTGGCAGGTTGAAGTACCGCACCAGTTACGGTCAGAACGTGCTGATGCACTCCGTCGAAGTTGCGAACCTTGCGGGCATCATGGCCGCAGAGCTGGGCGCGAACGTGGCGCTGGCGAAGCGCGCAGGCCTGCTTCACGACATTGGCAAGGCCGTCGACCACGAGATCGAAGGATCCCACGCACAGATCGGCGCCGATCTTGCAAAGAAGTACCGCGAAAACAACGCAGTGGTCCACGCCATTATGGCGCATCACGGCGATGTCGAGCCGAACACCGTGGAAGCTGTGCTGGTGCAGGCGGCAGACGCCATTTCCGCCGCAAGACCCGGCGCACGCCGCGAAACGCTGGAGAACTACATCAAGCGTTTGGAGAAGCTGGAAGAAATCGCGAATTCCTTTGAAGGTGTCGAAAAATCCTTCGCCATCCAGGCCGGACGCGAAGTGCGCATAATCGTGAAACCCGAAGTCGTTTCGGACACGGAAACCACCCTCGTTGCCAGAGATATCTGCAAGCGTATCGAGAGCGAGCTGGACTATCCGGGCCAGATCAAGGTCAACGTCATCCGCGAGACCAGGGCTACCGACTACGCAAAGTAAAAAAGACCAGCTGAACCAACAGGCCGCCGGAACTTCCGGCGGCTTTTCCTTCGAATGATTATGGCTTTTGATGCGTGAAACAGTCTGTTATAATGAAAAAAGAGCCGGCATCAGCCGACTCTTCGTGGCAGGGGAGACGCGATTCGAACACGCAACCCGCGGTTTTGGAGACCGCTGCTCTACCGTTGAGCCACTCCCCTAAAGTCCGTCGGCGTTTGGCCGACATCAGCAATTATACCCGTTTTGAGCATTCTAGTCAACTATATTTGAACACTATCAACGCGCAAGGGAGGATGAAATATGGAAGTCATTGGCTATAAACTGGGCTTTATCGGCTGCGGCAACATGGCGGAAGCCCTGATTTTGGGCATCGCGGACAAGCTGATTCCTGCAGGTGACATCATCGCCTATGCCCCCAATCAGGAAAAACTCAACGAAAAAGCAAGAAGGATAGGTTTTACACCGGCAAAGAGCCTGGCGGAGCTTTGCAAACAGGCAGACAGGGTGATCCTCGCCGTCAAGCCGAACGTGATTCCTCTTGTGATGCGCGATGCGAAGGATTTGCTTGCGGGCAAAGCGGTGATTTCCGTTGCCGCCGGCGTTTCCACAAATAAACTCAGCGAAGGGCTTCCGGACTCAAGGGTTCTTCGGGTGATGCCCAATACGCCCGCTCTGGTGGGGGAGGGGGCGACCGCCCTATGCATGGATACGACGAATTTCACAGCTGAAGAAAAGCAGTGGGCGGAAGAACTGTTTTCCGCTGTCGGCACCGCCATCTGGGTGGAAGAAAGGCTGATGGACGCCGTGGTGGGCGTCAGCGGCAGCGGGCCTGCCTATGTGTTCATGTTCATCGAAGCACTGGCGGACGGCGGCGTGCGTGAAGGTCTTCCCAGAGATGTAGCCTTGAAGCTCGCCGCCCAGACGGTGATCGGGGCGGGAAAGCTCCTTGCTGACTCAAAGAAGCACCCCGGCGAACTGAAGGACATGGTGTGTTCCCCCGGCGGGACGACCATCGAAGCCGTTGCGTCCTTGGAAAAGGACGGTTTCAGGGGCGCTGTGATCGATGCCGTGCGGGTATGCGCGAAAAAATCCAGGGAGCTAGGTTAAATAGTGAATAAATTAACAAATAGGAGAGCAGGAATTCTCACATGGCTGTTGTAACGATATTTACGGATGGCGCCTGTTCCGGCAATCCGGGACCGGGCGGTTGGGCGGCGGTTTTGATTTACGGCGAATACCGAAAGGAGATTTCGGGGTTCGAACCGATGACGACGAACAACCGCATGGAACTTACAGCCGCCATCAAAGCACTTCAGGCGTTGAACAGGCCGTGTGAGGTTGAACTGTTTACAGACAGCGCGTATCTGTGCAACGCGTTTTTAAACGGATGGATTGATTCCTGGATTCGGAACAACTGGAAAAAGGCAGACAAAAAGCCCGTGGAGAACGCGGAGCTCTGGCAGGAACTGGTGCGGCTGTCCAGAATTCACAGCATCAAATGGCACAAGGTGAAAGGTCATGCGGACAACGAGCTGAACAACCTTTGCGACAAGCTCGCAACTGGTCAGATCAAAGCCAACGCAAACGCATAAGAAAGCGCCGTGCGGTTGAAAACCGCACGGTGTTATTCTGTATAAAACTATTCGTAAAACTTGCCTTTTACGAATAGTTGTGATACACTGGTTTACAGTAAATTTCTTCCGGAGATTGCAATCATGGCACGTGCAACCGAAACCTACGCGGCGCAGCGCGACCGCGACTACACACTTCGAACAAGGCAGCTGCTGACCGAACTGCCCTCTTTTTGCGAAGAGTTTTTTATGGGTATCTCAGACAGGACCTCCGCGATGACGAGATACGAGTACGCCGTCGACCTGCGTATCTTTTTCAAGTACCTCGCCAACGTGCGGGACGACGGCAAGGGCCTTTCCCCCGCCGGCTATACGTTGAAGGACCTAAACGCCGTCACACTGGATGATCTGGAGCGGTATTTTTCCTATGTTTCGCTGTATGAGGACGACAACGGCAACCCCGTCAAGAACCGTGAGCGCGCGAAAGCCAGAAAAGTCGCATCCCTCCGCTCCCTGTTTAAGTACTTCTATAAGAAACAGAAAATCACCAGCAACCCCGCCTCCCTGCTGGACACGCCCAAGCTCCACGAAAAGCCCATCATCCGGCTGGAAGCCAACGAAGTCGCGGATCTTTTGGACACTGTGGATAGCGGTTCCACCCTGACCGAGCGCGAAAAGGCATTCCATAAAAAAACGCGGCGCAGGGATGCCGCGATTCTCACCCTTTTCCTTGGCACCGGCATCCGCGTCAGTGAGCTGGTGGGCTTGAATGTGGACGATTTTGACTTTTCCATCAACGGATTCAAGGTTACGCGAAAAGGCGGCAGCCAGGTCATCCTCTACTTTTCGGACGAGGTGGCGGAAACGCTATCGGAATATCTTGAGCAACGAAACACCGTGACCCCGATGGCGGGGCACGAAAAGGCTCTCTTTCTTTCCCTTCAGAAAAAGCGCATGACGGTGCGCGCGGTGGAAAATCTGGTGAAAAAGTACTGCTCCTCTGCTGTTCCGCTGAAAAAAATCACCCCCCACAAGTTGAGGAGCACCTACGGCACGATGCTTTACCAGGAAACCGGGGATATTTACGTTGTGGCGGATGTTTTGGGCCATAAGGACGTCAACACCACCAGAAAACACTATGCCGCCCAGACGGACGAACGGCGCCGTCAGGCGGCAAGGGTGGTCAAATTGAGGGAGGATTAAACGTCGGACCGGTCTTCCCCGTCGCCATTCACCAGCCCGGATGCCTGCAGTTTGAGCAAGGCCTCCTGCTCTTCGGGTGACGCAAAGGCAGGTTCAACGGGAAGCGCGTTTTCGATGCCGTCGACAATGTCCTTGATGATGACCTCGTTGTAGTCCGCCCCCACCTCGACGCAGTGCATGCAGTTGTCGCAGATTTTGCCCGGTTCCAGGTCGCACATATTGCATTCGCCGCATTCTATGCAGTCGCGGTCGTAGATCACGCATTTTTTCATTCCAAAATCACCTCAAAATCCAATCATTTACGAACATTCGTTTGACATTTTCTGTAAGTATGGTATAATTATTGCAACAACGCGAATGCTCGTTTGGAGGGTACCATGCAAAAACTCAGCAATCCTCAGCGGATCATATACGAATATATCAAAACCCATCAGGAAGAAAAGGGTTATCCCCCTTCTGTTCGTGAAATTTGCGAGGCTGTAGGGCTGAAGTCCACCTCTACCGTGCACGGCCATCTGGAGCGTCTGGAGCGCAAGGGCCTCATCCGCAGAGACCCTACCAAGCCCAGGGCCATTGAACTGGTGGAAGTGCAGCGTAACAAGGCCAAGATGCACCCCACCCCCGTGGTGGGCAAGGTTACCGCGGGCGCGCCCATCCTCGCACAGGAGGAGATTCAGGGTTATGTGCCCCTCCCCCTCTCTCTGGTGCGCAGCGAGGAGTCTTTCATCCTTACTGTTAAAGGAGACAGCATGATCAACGCCGGTATTTTGGACGGCGACCAGATCATCGTTCAGCCCGGCGCCCAGATTTACAATGGAGACATTGTCGTCGCCCTCATTCCCGAGCGCATGAGCGACGATTGCGGTGCCACCGTCAAACGACTGTACAGGGAGGGTGACCGCGTCCGCCTTCAGCCGGAAAACAGCTTCATGCAGCCGATTTATGCCGACATTCGGGAAATCTCCATCGTCGGCAAGGTCATCGCGCTGATCCGCTCCCTGTAACCGCAATCAAGCCCTGCAAGGCTCCGGAAACGGGGCCTTTTTTATATTGAAACAGAGCCTTCCGCCGCCATGTCTGAAACGGCGGACATGACGGCGAGCTTCACATGTTCGTAAGTAAGCCCGCCCTGCATATAGGCGGTGTAAGGCGGCGCGATGGGCGCGTCGGCGCTGAGTTCGATGGAAGAACCCTGCACGAAGGCGCCGGCGGCCATGATCACCTGGCACTGGTAGCCCGGCATGTCCCAGGGTTCCGGCACGACGAAGCTGTCCACCGGGGAGGCTTTCTGAATGCTCCGGCAGAAGGCAATCAAAGGTTCCGGCTTGAAGAAGCGCACAGCCTGGATGATGTCCTCCCTGCTTTCGTTCCACCTGGGGAGCACGTCGAACCCGAGTTTCTCAAAGACCCGCGCGGCCAGAGTCGCGCCCTTCAGCGTTCCCGCCACCACATGGGGAGCCAGGAAAAGCCCCTGATAAAAAGGCGCGTAGGACGCGGCATAGGACCCCACTTCCCTGCCAATGCCCGGCACGGTCAGCCGTTCTGCGACCAGTTCGATGAGGTCTTTCCTGCCGGCGATGTATCCGCCCGTGGGAGCGATACCGCCGCCGGGGTTTTTAATCAGCGAGCCTGCCATCAGGTCCGCGCCGGCGGCAACGGGTTCTTCCGTCGTCGTGAACTCGCCGTAGCAGTTATCCACCGTTACGATAACATGCGGCTTTGCAGCCTTGATGGCGGCAATCCCCCTGCCGATTTCGGCAACGGTCAGCGCCCTTCGCCACGCATAGCCGCGGGAGCGCTGGATGTGCACGACTTTGGTCTTTTCATGAATAGCGTTTATGGATGCTTTCACGTCGATACCGCCGTCTTCGCCAAGCTCCACTTGGGAGTAAGCCACGCCCATCGCTTTTAGCGAAGATAGGGAATCGCCGGAAATGCCGATGGTGGTTTCCAGCGTGTCATAGGGCTTGCCGGTGATGGAAAGCAGCTCATCCCCCGGGCGAAGCACGCCAAAAAGCATCAGCGCCAGGGCGTGGGTGCCGGAAACGATCTGCGGCCGCACAAGGGCGTCCTCCGCCCCCATGCAGCGGGCGAACACGCGGTCCAGAGCATCTCTTCCGTCGTCG
The DNA here is from genome assembly GCA_050945935.1 of Christensenellales bacterium. Classification (GTDB taxonomy): domain Bacteria; phylum Bacillota; class Clostridia; order Christensenellales; family CALWSW01; genus CALNBC01. The sequence continues at coordinate 88 of JBMNTW010000086.1, read as the reverse complement.
TCATAGCCGTAGCCCGTGGTGGGGTTGAAATGACGAAGGGCTATCCGCTCCGATTGAAAAGCGGACAGCACCTTATACTGGTTGAACT
>JBMNTW010000085.1:0-7259 GCA_050945935.1 Christensenellales bacterium | reverse complement strand
AACGGGGCTATTGCCGGGTGTCGAAAAAGCGAAGAAGGCGCATTCCGGCGGCTTTGGCGGCTTTTTCGCCCACATCTGAATCCTCGATGACCACGCAGTCCTTCGGCTCGTAACCCAGCCTTTTCGCCGCGAGCAGGAAGGCTTCGGGATTGGGCTTGCAGTGGGTCACATCGTCGATGGAGACGATCACGTCCACCCCTTCGATGCCGCAGGCCTTCAGGCAGGCTTCGATCACGTCCCTGCTGCTGCCGCTGGCGATAGCCACGGGGCTTCCGTTTTTCTGCAGCAGCTTCAGAAGCTGCACATTGCACCAAATGGGCTTGCCGTTGTGCATGATGCTCAAATAGTATTCGTGAATGGCGTCCAGCAGAGCATCCCTGTCCGCCTCGATGCCGAACCGCTCGCAGATCGCGCCGATCTGCCCGAGTTCCGACATGCCGGACATGGCAAGGTAGTACTCCCGCTCCACCTCGATGCCGAAGCGGTCCAAAAACACATGGCGGAAGGAGAGATAGTAGTTCTCCATACTGTCCACCAGCACACCGTCCAAATCAAAGATGAACGCAAATGTTCTGTCGAAAAAGTTTGTCATTCCCGGCCTCCTGTTCTTTGTGTACATGATAATACAACCGTTGCGCAAAAATCAAGTTTACGCATACAACGGAAGGGGAATACTCGCTTTCGAGGTGAACAACCATGCGAAACTCGAAAAAGCCCGGGCAAAAACAGCCATGCAGGGACGCTTCCGAAGCGCTGAAACGGTATCATGCGGCGCTGATGGCATTTGCGGAAGCGAGAGACGACGCCGCCGTCGATTACGCAATTTATGAAATGGAGGCGGCGCATCGGGAATACGCCCTGCTTTCCGCCGAACAGCGGGCAAAGGAAAAAATTGAGGAAGGTCGCGGTGTTCAAGCGGAACACAGTGTGATATAATCATGTATATTTGATAAATCAACGCATTGTTGCAGACGATATACATGAAAGGTGAAAGATATGTCCAATGTGTTTTACTGCCCCGTAAAAGTGGTCTACGGAAAAGGCTGCGTCAGTGAGCATTCCTCGCTGCTTTCCGCCCTTGGGAAGAGGGCTTTGATCGTCACCGCGCCTTCTTCGGCAAAAAACGGCTCCAGGGAGGACGTGATTGCCGCCCTTGAAAAAGAGGGGATGGGCTACGCCATCTATGACCGCTGCGAAAACAACCCCAGCCTGCAGATGGTGGACAATCTGGGCGCATTCGCCCGCGCAAGCGGCTGCGATCTGGTCATCGGCGTGGGCGGCGGCTCCCCCATGGACTGCGCCAAGGCCGCGTCCGTGCTGGCGACCAACGACTACCCGGCTTCCGAACTGTTCAAAAACGTGTACCCCAACCGTCCCCTGCCGCTCATACTCATTCCCACCACCGCGGGGACGGGTTCTGAAATGTCTTACAACAGCGTGCTGACCGTGGACGGCGGCACCAACAAAAAGAGCTTTGGCACCGCCGAGCTCCACGCGAAACTCGCGTTTTTGGACGCGACCTACACCGAAAAGCTCCCCATGCACCTTGCCAGGCACACCGCGGTGGACGCTTTCGCCCACGCGCTGGAAGGCTTCCTCAAGCCGTCCTGCTCCACGATGGGCGCGCTGTTCGCAAAAGAAGTGTTCCGTGTGTTCGCCCAGTGCCGCGACGCGCTGCTTGGGGATTCCTTGGACTTTGAAACCCGCGAAAAACTGCTTATGAATTCCATGCTCGCCGGCATCGTCATCGCCCAGGAGCGCACCATCGGCCTGCACGTCGCCAGCTATCCGCTGACCGCCATGTACGGCGTGCATCACGGCCTTGCGGTGGGCCTGCCCATGGCCGCCTTCGTCAAGATGAACTATGCCGAAGCGAAAGAAAAGATCGACGAAGTGCTGCACATCCTCGGTCTGTCCTCGCCGGACGAGCTGAAGGACTATCTCGGCGCGCTCCTTTCGGACAAGAACACCTACACGATGGAAGACGTGGAGAAGATGATGGCAATCAGCGTGCCCGGCATCATGGCGCGCGAAAATCCCCACAAGTTCACCGAGGAAGAAGTGCGCCAGCTGTATCTGGAAAGTCTGAACATGGTTTGACCTGAAACTGCGACTCAAAAGTTTGCGGGGCAGCCGATTTGGGCTGCCCCGCTGCTTTATTGCTATCGTATGGGAACGCTGATCTCGCCGCAAAGGGGGTTCAGCATCAGGCGGTGGAGTTCGTCGATGGATTTGGTGCGGGCGAGCGCCCACATCAGTTTGGTGACCGCCGCTTCGCCGGTCATGTCCCACCCGTTGATGACGCCCTCTCTGTTGAACTTTCGGCCCACTTCGTAGATGGAAAGGTCCGCAAAGTCATACAGGCACTGGCTGGTGACCACCACGGGAATGCCGTTTTCCGCCAGCAGGTTCAGCTTTTCGGCAAGGTTGCGCCGCAGGTAGTGCAGTCCGCCCACGCCGAAGGCTTCCACCACCACGCCCCTGTAATGAAGGTTCAACAGCGCGTCGAACAGTTCCGGTTTGGTGCCGGGGATGGCTTTGAGCAAAAACACGTCGCTGACGAGGTCGTTTTCAAGACTCTTGATGCCGGAGACGGGCTGGGGATTGTTCAATACAACGCCACCGGTGCTGATGAAGCCGGATAAAGGCGCGTTGATGCTTTCAAAAGCGTCAAACCCCGTGGAGCGCACCTTCACCGCCCGGGCGCCGTTGATGATCTTGCGGTTGAACACCACATAAACGCCGGGAATGCCCGTCTGGGCTGTTAAAATCGCGGAAATCAGGTTGGTTTTCGCGTCCGTCAGCGGGTGGTTCATGGGCAGCTGACTTCCCGTGAGCACCACAGTCTTGTCCAGCCCGCGAAGCATGAAGGAAAGTATGGACGCGGTGTAGGCCAGCGTGTCCGTACCGTGGGTGATGACCACGCCGTCGTACTCGCTCAGCGAAGCATAAACTTCCGCAGCGATGTATGCCCATTCTTCAGGCTGGATATTCGAACTGTCCAGTGATAAAATGTCCCTTGCGGAAAGAATGCAGTCGCCGCAAAAGTCACCAAGGCAGGCAAGCAGTTCTTCGCCGCTCATACCGGGGGAGTAGCCGTCTTTGGATGGAACGGAGGCGATGGTTCCCCCCGTTGCAAGAAGTTGTATGCGCTTCATGTGCAATCTCGTTTCAAAGGTGGTGGAGTGATGCCGTATGCCTATATGGTTCGCTGCGCGGACGGAAGTTATTATTCCGGCAGCGCCGTCAATCTCAAAAAACGGATCGACGCCCACAATGCCGGCACAGGCGCAAAGTACACGCGCGTCAGGCTTCCGGTCAAACTCGTTTACTACGAGGCGTTCGAAACCAGAAGCGAAGCGCTGAAAAGGGAAGCCGCGCTGAAAAAGCTCAGTCACACGAAGAAGCAGGAACTTGCGGAAACCTTTTCGCAGGCGGGCTTAGAGGTATTTTAAGTCCAAACCCAATAATTGGCAATACCGCGGTCACAAGCAGTACCTTTTGAGGGTTTCACCCGTCGGAAATCCCCCAAAATAGGGCTGTTGATATCATATTTTCAGTTTTTTAAGGAATATCACGAACAAAGTGTTGAAAATTTCAGTAAACAGTGATATTCTTCTTTAAAGCAACTGTAATTTCAACTTTTGGAGGTTATCAGATATGAAAATCGCACGCAGAGAGGACATCCGCCATTACATTGAGGCGAAGGGTGAGGTTACTCTGCTTGAACTGCAGGAAATGTTCCCCGACTGCTCCATGATGACGCTGCGGAGGGACCTCATTCACCTGGAAGAAGAAGGCATCGTCAAGCGCACCCGCGGCGGCGCCGTTTCCATCGACCGCCTGGGCGGCATCATTGACGGCCGTTACAGCCAGCGCGTGATGGATCATACCGCATCCAAGATGGACATTGCCAGAAAGGCCATCGAACTCATTGACCTTTCCTGCTCGCTTTACATCGATTCCGGCAGCACCACCATGTTCTTTGCCAAGCAGCTGCCCGATTTGCACTGCTCCGTGCTGACCAGCGGCGTCAACACCGCGCTGGAGCTCACCAAGAACCCCAAGCACTCCGTGACCCTGCTTGGCGGCCATTTGAACCACAATACCTTGTCCTGCGGCGGCGCCCAGGCGCTGTCCTACCTGAACACCATCAACATCGACACTGCCGTTATGGCCACTTCCGGCTTCTCTTTGGAGTACGGCTTCACCAGCGGCTCCTACACCGATTGCGAGGTCAAACGCGCTGTCATCGGCCGCGCCAGAAGGACCATCATGCTGGTGGACAGCAGCAAGATCGGCCGCAGCCTGCCCACGACCTTCGCCCAGCTTTCGGACGTTCAGATCATCGTGACCGACGTTCGCCCCCCCGAGGAGATTATCAAGGCATGCGAAGAAGCCGGCGTACAGCTTGTTTTCTAAGTTTTCGAAAAAGAGCGAAAAAAAGCTTCCCATAACGAGTATGGCCCGCCCTTACGCGGGTCATCTCTCTGTTTAGCGTTTTTTCAAACCCCGTTTTGGGAATGGTAACACTTAGCATACATGGCGCATACTGGAGGCATCGATGAAGCGCGAGCTGAAAAAACTATCGGCGGTGGTCCCCGCATTCAACGAGCAGGAAGTGCTGCCCTTGTTCTGCAAACGGATGGATGCCGTTATGGCGTCTTTGGGCTGCGATTACGAGATCATTCTGGTGGACGACGGCAGCAAAGACGCCACATGGCAGGTGATCGAGGAAGAAAGCAAAAAGTATCCCCGCATCCGCGGCTTGCGCTTTGCGAGGAACTTCGGTCATCAGCTGGCGGTCACCGCCGGGATGGATGCCGCGACGGGAGACGCCCTGGTGGTTATCGACGCGGATTTGCAGGACCCGCCGGAAGTCATCCCTGAAATGGTTGAAAAGTGGAAGCAAGGATTCGACGTTGTCTACGGCAAGCGCAAAAAGCGGGAAGGGGAGACCTTCTTCAAAAAGTTCACCGCTTTTTTGTACTACCGGCTGCTGAGGTCCATGTCCGGCACCGCGATTCCGCTGGACACCGGCGATTTCCGCCTGTTGGACAGGCGGGTGGCGGACGCCATGGGCAGCATGCGGGAACACAACCGCTTCCTGCGCGGCCTTTCCGCGTGGACGGGCTTTGCCCAGTGCCCGGTGGAATACGTGCGCCACGAGCGCGCGGCGGGAAAGACCAAGTACACCCTGAAAAAAATGCTCAAACTCGCGGCAGACGGCATCATCGGCTATTCCAGCAAGCCCCTGACCATGGCGTTTTTTGCCGGCGGCGGGGTGATGGGGCTGACGGCGCTTGCCATGGTCGCCCTGCTCATTGTGCAGATCATCAACGGCTTTTCGCTGCTTCCCTGGGTGCTTTCGCTGCTGTTTCTGGTCTGCGGCGCCATACTGGTGTTTCTGGGCGTCATTGGCGCTTATGTTGCCCGTATCTATGACGAAGCCAAGAACCGCCCGCTTTACATCGTTTCCGAAACCACGGGTGCGGACCGTCAGGATTAAAAATCTTCATGCAAAAGCAGCCCGGGATGGAAGTCCGGGGCTGCTTTTTTGCCTAAAAGCAGCTGGTAATGTAGGGCTTTCTCCTTGGTACGGGGTGTTTCGCTTCCCATGCAGGAAGGGTTGCAATTTTTAAAAAAATCCAGTATGATATACCATGTCGGTGAACGACTGGGTGTGGCGCAGCTTGGTAGCGTGCTTGAATGGGGTTCAAGAGGCCGGAGGTTCAAATCCTCTCACCCAGACCATATAAAAGCCAGATTTTATCTGGCTTTTTCTTTTTGCATAACTCGAATTTTATGTTCGTTATCCAGTTTGATACCCATTCTGCCGCCCGTTTGACGCCCGGTCCACCATACTTGAACTTCATTTGCATCATTCACTTGTAAAGAAAAACCCGGAAGAAGAATTGCCAAACTGACAATCAATGCCGGCTGCCGGCATTTCGCAAGAAACCTTGATATGCGTCTTCATAAGTGCATCTTTTGAACAGGTTGAACTTGTGCTAAAATAGGCCACAAGTTATAGCAAACATTCGATTATATTGATGAAGGAACAAGGCGTGGTTCAAAAACTAGACATCACGAATCCGGATACGGCAAAAGAGGTTTTAAGCATACAGATCCCGGCTTATCAGATAGAAGCGAAGCTGATAGGGTATGACGAAATCCCGAATTTGAAGGATACGGTTGAATCTTTGCAGCAGTGCGGTGAAACCTTTTATGGATATTATATGGATGGAAACCTATGCGGTGCTATATCATTTACCGTTGCATCCTTAGTGCTGGATATCCATCGTCTTTTTGTTGCCCCGGCATATTTCAGAAAGGGAATAGCCGGGCAGCTGCTGGACCACATACTGCAAGTGGAGACAGGATTTGATACTGCCATCGTCAAAACAGGGAGCAGGAATTTTCCGGCCCTTCGTTTTTATCAAAAATACGGATTTGCTCAAGAAGAAGATCTGGTGATAAACGGGCAACTATCAATGGCGCAGTTTTCAATGAAGGTTCCGCCGAGGTAATCGCGAAACCCGCTGAAGAAGTATGAGGAACGTTGCAGGAGAGCTTGTTTGCGGTCGAAAAGAATGTTTGAAAGGACGAAAAATGATCATCCGAAAGTATTGCGACAACGATGAACAGGCATGGATCAGATGCCGTGCAATCGCTTTTTTAGACAGCTCCTATTGGAATGATGTAAAAACAGAAAAGGAGAAGTATGATAAGCCTTCCATCAGCCTTATCGCGGAAAAGGACGGTCAAATTATCGGATTCATCGATACTGAAATCGATTCCGAACACGCAAGCTGCTGCAGGGAAGGGGAACGCAACGCTGTGATCTGGCATTTGGGAGTGCTTCCTGAGTACAGAAGGCTTTCGATGGCTAAAAAGCTCTGGGAAGAGACGAAAAAGAGGCTGCTGGCGGAAAACATCCATTATTGCGAGGTTTGGACGCAGGAGGACGAGCCTGCCAACAGATTCTATCAAAAAATGGGGTTTACTCTGGAGGAGGACCAGACCTGGCTTCGATGCTACAGTCAGGGTCGCAGGTGCGCAGAGCTGCTGAACGAGAAACTCGGTGATATTTACGGACCGGAGCAGCTGATTTTTGATGCTCCAGTAAGCCGGAGGGAAGAACTAAAAGATTTTTGCTACAGAATGGATGAAGTCAGACTTTACAGCATCAGGTTCTAGGCTGGATTAGGATTTGGCCCGCTGCAAAGGAATCAAAAAACCGAAAGCCGGATGTACTC
>JBMNTW010000084.1:0-7409 GCA_050945935.1 Christensenellales bacterium | reverse complement strand
CTCCAAATGATTGAAAGTTATAAAGAAAACTTACTTGCGTTTGTCAACCGCGCGGGCGATGGCATCGCCAACGAGCTGAAAAATCTGCACCACCACGACCAGTACGACCAGCGGAACGTACATATAGTCGAGCATGTAGCGGTAGTAACCGTAATTGATCGCCAGCGCGCCCAGACCGCCCCCGCCCAGCATGCCCGCCAGAGCGGAATAGCCGAGGATGGTGGTCACCGAAAGCGCCGCGCCCACGATGAGGGAAGGCAGCGCCTCGGGCAGCAGCACCTTGGTGATGATCTGCCAGGGCGAAGCGCCCATGGAGACCGCGGCCTCCACCACGCCGGAGCCCACCTCGCGGAGCGAGGATTCCACCACGCGTCCGATGAAGGGCGAAGCGCCGATCACCAGCGGAACGATGGTGGCGGTGGAGCCGAGGGTGGTTCCCAGCAAAAAGCGGGAAAGGGGGGTCACGGCGATCATCAGGATCAAGAACGGAATGCTGCGGCAAAGATTCACCACCACGTTCAGCACCTTGTTCAGCGTGGGGCGGGGCACAAGGCCGTTTTTATCCGTTACCACCAGCAGCACGCCAAGGGGCAGACCGATGATGTAGGAGAGCAGCGATGACACCAGGGTCATGTATAATGTTTCAAGCAGTCCGTTGCCGATCTGCAACCAAAAACTAGCCGTCAACATTGTTTCCCACCCCCTCTACAACGACGTCGCTCAACTCGAGATATTCAAGGGCGAGCCTTGCGGCGCGCTCGTCCGCCGGAAGCTGGATGACGAGCTGGCCGTAAGCCTTGCCTTTGATGCGTTCAATACTGCCGTAAAGCACCGAAACAGGCGCGTGGCAGGCGTTGATCATGCCGGAAAGAATGGGTTCGTAGGCCTTGGTCCCCTCGAAAACAAGGCGGACGGTGGGGCCTTCGCCCAGCACACCGGCGGAATCGGAAGAATAGAAAAGCCTCAAAGCCGAAGCGGTCTGCGGACGGGTGAACACCTGCTCCACCGTGCCCGTTTCCACAACGCGGCTGCCGTCCACCACGGCGACTTTGGTGCATATTTCGCGAATGACACCCATCTCGTGGGTGATGATGACGATGGTCAAGCCCAGACGGGCGTTGATGTCCTTCAAAAGCTCCAGGATCTGGCGGGTGGTCATCGGGTCGAGGGCAGAGGTCGCCTCGTCGCAAAGCAGCACCTTGGGGTTGGTCGCCAGCGCGCGGGCAATGGCCACGCGCTGCTTCTGACCGCCGGAAAGGTGGGCGGGGTAGGCATTCGCCTTGTCCGGCATGCCCACGATTTCCAAAAGCTCCAATGCGCGGCGCTTCGCATCCTCTTTGGGCGTTCCGATGAGCTCAAGAGGGAACATCACGTTTTTCAGCACCGTTTTTTGCATGAGCAGATTGAAGTGCTGGAAAATCATGGTGGCGGACTTGCGCACTTCCCGCAGTTCCTTCGGCGTAAGCTTGCTCAGGTCCTTCCCGTCGATGATGACGGAGCCGGACGTGGGCGTTTCAAGCATATTCATACACCGCACAAGGGTGGTCTTTCCGGCGCCGCTCATGCCGATGATGCCGAAAATATCGCCCCGCTCGATGGTGAGGTTTACGTCGGTCAGGGCGTTGAAGGCGTCTCCGTCCGGTCCGACGTAAACCTTGTTCAGCCCTTTGATTTCAATGATGGGGCCATTTGCCCCTGAACCAGCCTGCATGTTCGGACTTCATTCCTTTAATGTGGATATATATTGGATACTATACAAGTTTATGCGGGTGTTGTCAATCGATTCTGCAGGCGGCAGAAGGCCGCTTAGCATTGTGTTTTTTTACCCGAAATACGGGGATTGACGCCGCCGGCAATCATAATATAATTAAACCAATAGGTTTATAGGAATATTATACTGCGTCCAACGGCAAATGAGAAGGATTTTTTGCTTCACGAAGCATTTTTCAAGGCAAACGATCAATTTATTCCAGTTTCCGGGAACGGTTCATTCCCTGCATTCGTATTGATGATGGAAAATCTATGACGGGAGAGAAAACGATGAAAAAGGTACTCCTCCTAGGACTGTGTGCCGCGCTGCTTTTCACCGCCGCCTGCGGCGGCGACTGGAACACGGTGACCAGCCAGGGCGCCTGCGGCGCCTGTTTTCCACAGGCGAAGGCGGTCAATCAGGTCGCCGCGCCGGTTTATCCCAAAGGCGATGAAGCACAACTTGAGCCTATAGAGGGGTATGAGGAAATGCTGAACGGACTTTACGCTTTTTCAACAAGGTCCGCTTCCGCCCTTCTTGGCAAAGGGCAGGCGAACGCAGCTTATTCGCCGGTTTCCCTGTATCTGGCGCTGACGCTTTCCGCCTCCGGCGCTGCGGGAAACACGCTGGACGAAATGTACACAACCCTTGGGCTTTCAGGCAGAAGCAAGGACGAAGTCGCGCAGTTCGTGAACACCCTTTACCGGGAACTGTACGGCGAAGAGGAGTACGGGCATTTATACCTGTTTAACTCTCTCTGGCTTTCCACCGAAAACAGCTTCAAGCAAAGCTTTTTGCAGGGTGCGAAGCGGCACTATTTTGCCGAAGTCTTCACCGTTGATCCGGCGCAGCAGGGCGGCGACCCCATTTCCGACTGGGTCGCCCGAAAGACCGGTGGGAATCTTTTGCGTGAAAGCGTTCCCGTGGGCGACATTGTGATGAACCTCGTCTCGGTGATCGACTTTTACGGCGAATGGACCAGCCAATTCAATAAGGAAAGAAACACCAAGGGCGTCTTTACGCTGCCCGACGGCACAACGGTGCAGGCGGAGTACATGAACAGCGGCTCCTCCGGCGGTTTCTACCGAGGAAACGGCTGGACGCTGGCCTCCCGCTCTCTGAAAAACGGCGCGCGAATGTCCTTCATCCTGCCGGATGAGGGGATGGACATCAACGACCTGCTGGCAGACGAAGTGAACGTGGCCGCGATGCTCTATCCCGGCGATGCCGAGGGGGTGGAGAACTTCTACGGCGAAATCGTGTGGTCCGTGCCGAAGTTTGACTTCCAGTCCAGCTTCAGGCTGGTGGATATGCTCAAAAGCCTGGGTATGCAGTCTGCCTTTACCTTCGATGCCGACTTTTCCGAAACGTCCGGCCTGAAGCCGCTGTTCATTTCCGACGCGCGGCAGGCCAGCAGGGTAACGGTGAACGAAAACGGCGTTTCCGCGTCGGCTTACACCGAACTGTTTTACACCGGAGCGGGTCTTCCCCAGGACAGAGCGGAAATGATTCTCAACAGGCCCTTTGCCTTTGTGATTGACTATAACGGCGTGCCCTTGTTCGTGGGGGTCGTCAACAACCCGTCCTGAAAGGATACAGGAGGAAAGAAATGAAGGAACGCATCAAAGATCTCGTCTGGCCCGTCCTGTTCATTCTGCTGCTGGTGACGCTGTTTTTCCTGCCGTCCATCGCCAAGGCGGAAGAGCGGGTGACGGGCATCGTCGCCGCCGGGGACGACCATTCCCTGTATGTGGACGAAAACGGCAGTCTCTACGCCTGGGGCAGCAACATCTACGGTCAGCTGGGAACGGCGGAGTACGAGGAAATCGTGTACCCGAAGCAGACGCTGCCCGGCAGAAAAATCGTCGCCATCGCGGCGGGAAGCCGACACTCCCTGGCGCTGACGGACAAGGGCGAGCTTTACGCCTGCGGCGAAGGTGCGCTGGCAAACGCTCTGGAAGGCACTGAAACCATCGGCGGCTGGAAGCTGGTGATGAAGGGCGTGAAGTCCATCAGCGCCGGAAGCCTGCATTCCCTGGTGCTGACGGAAAAGGGCGACGTTTACGCCTTCGGCAAAAGCAATTCCGGTGCTTTGGGGGACGGAACGAAGACCGCGCGCACGAAGCCCGTCAAGGTAATGACCGGTGCCGTCGCCGTGGAAGCGGGGGGCAATGTGTCCTTCGCCATCAAGAAAAACGGCGACCTTTACGCCTGGGGCAGCGGCAGCAACGGCGCGCTGGGAACGGGAAAAACAGAAAACGCGTTAAAGCCCGTTCGTGTGATGCGCTCGGTGGCTTCGGTTTCCACTTCGGGCAGGCATACCCTGATTGTGAAGAAGGACGGCTCCCTGTACGGCTGCGGTCAGAACGACTTCGGCCAGCTGGGCAGCGAAAAGGGCGGGATGGTCAAAACCCCCGTGCGAATCGCGAAAAAAGTCCGCTCCGCCTCGGCCGGATGGTATGGCAGTCTGGTGATCACCAAGTCCGGCGATTTGTACGGCTGCGGTCAGATTGGCATCCCCAAGCTGTACAGCGAAGAACGGGCGATGAAAAGGTTTGACGGCGAAATCAGCCACGGATACGATCTCACTAAGCTGACGAAACTTGCGTCCAAGGTCAAGACGGTTCAGTTCGGCGATTACCACGCCCTTTTCATCACAGATGACGGAAGCGTCTACGCCTTTGGTGGAAACAGTTGGGCGCAGCTGGGCAGGGGAACCTACGACGCCGTGGGCAATATCGAAAAGGTCAGCTTTGAAGAAAAGGAAACCGGTATCGACAACGTGCCCGAACAGCTCAGGACCCTCGGCAAACTGCAGGAGCTGACCCTTGTGGAAAAATGGGGCAAGCTGACCGGCGAGCACCGCGTCTACCGCTTCAAAATGCTGGACGGCACCCGCGGCACGGCGTTCTGCTACGAGCGTGAAGAGGACTTCATTGCCGACTGGAAGGCGGAGAAGCTGAGCTTTGCCCACACCGAGGAGCTGATGATCGACCCCTTGAGCGGCGAAGCGTCCGGTCACGGCGCGGAGTTCATCCTGCCGGACGGCAAGACCATCGTCACGCTGGACGAATCCATGCCCGCAGCGGTGACTCGCGTTCGCGCGCTGGCTGCGCGTGAAGGCTGGAAGAACCCCTATGATGGGCAGCTCGTGGTCTGCAAATAAGCCCGTTATATTAAACCGCATAAGAAAATCCCGAAAAGCCTGCTTTTCGGGATTTTTCTGTTTCTTATGAGGGCAGACGGGCGGGGCGGATGCGGTCAATGGTCTTTTTCAAAAGTACGGCAACCACAAGGCAGATGGCAAGGTCCGGCAGAATGGAGCTCGCCTGATATCCCAGAGAGTACATCCAGGGGTTAACGCCTTCGGGCGCGTACTCCGCGAAGAAAATCGCGCCGGAAACCCAGTGGCAGACCAGACGGAGGATGCCGCCCGCGGCAATGCCGGCATACAGGTTCTTTTTGAAGAATCCCGCCACAGAAAGAAGGCCGAAGGCAAGGATGTAGTCCAGAAGGATTTGAACGGGATGCACAAACCACGCGTCCTGAATCATCTGCAAGGCGGCGTAGGCAAGCCCCACCAGAAGGCCCTTACGCGTGCCGTACCAGTAGGCGTAAACGAATACCGGCAGCATGGAACCGGGGGTGATGGAGCCGCCCTGGGGCATGCGGAACAGCTTGAGATAGCTCAGCACAAAGGCCAGCGAAATCGCCAGCGCGCCGTACACCAGAGCGCGGGTGTCAAACGCCGCCGGTTCGGGCGCTTTTTTGCGCTTTGTGAGCAAAAACAGGGCGACAGCGGCGGCAAGGGCCAGAATGCCGAATAGCAGCCATTCCTTGAGGTCCATTTCAGCGAAGCTGGAAAACAGGGAAAATACGGGCATGTTAACCTCCTGCGACCGCGGGAAAAGAAACACCCGCAGGCTGTAAAACCTGCGGGGAAACAACACAGACGATGATTCACGTTTGCGCCGCTTCCCTACGCTAGTGCTAACTAACAGGTTCCAAGGGTCCGCAGATGCGATCTCAGCCGGATTTCCGGCTCCCCTAGCGGTCATATTTTTTTCAAGTATATAGCGTAAGCATGCGCACTGTCAAGCAAAGGCAAAAAATGAGCCGTCACAGCCCGCTGTTTTCAAACAGCGCGGCGTAGTCGATGAGTTCTTCCGGCTTCACAAGCTCTTTTACCATCAGCGCCCGGTAGTAACCCCGGGAAACGCTGATTCCTGCTGCGAAAAAGCCCATCCTGTAATAAAACCGCATGGTGCAATGCACCGCAGAGGACGTGTGCAGCGCAATCGCGCGCAGGCTCTGCTCTTTACAGGCGCGAACGACCTCATCCACCAGCGCGCCGCCGATGCCGCGGCCGTGAAACTCCGGCAGCACCCCGAACCGGCTGAGGTAGGCGATGTTTTCCATCACCACGTGATAGCGCAAACTCCCCACGACCATGCCGCCACACTCGCAGACCAGCACGCGCTTTTTTGTTAAGTCCTTACGGATATCGTCCTCGGTTTCCTCCAGCGCTTTCAGGCGTTTCGCGCTCCCGGGTTCGGATAAAAGCTTCGTAAATGCCGCCTGAATGACCTTGTGAATGGCGGGTACGTCCTGTTCGGCGGCAGGGCGCACCGAAATTCCCATCGCGGGGGTCATGACGGTTTGCCCATGAGCAGCGCCATGACGGCTTTCTGCACGTGCAGGCGGTTTTCCGCTTCGTCAAATACCACGGAGTGGGGCCCGTCGATCACTTCGGGCAGCACTTCCTCGCCCCGGTGCGCCGGCAGGCAGTGCTGGAAGATGAAGTTTTCGTCCGCCAGAGCGCAGAGTTGCTCCGTCACGCAGTATTTACCGGCAAAAGCGGCGATTCGCTTCTGTGCTTCGCCTTCCTGCCCCATGGACGCCCAAACGTCGGTATATACGCACTTCGCGCCCTGCACCGCTTCTTCCGGCTCGATGGTGATCACCACTTTGCTGCCGCTCTGCTTGGCGTTTTCCAATGCGAAGTTCAAATACTTCTCCTCCGGCTCGAAGCCTTTGGGGCAGGCGACGGAAATATCCATCCCCAGTTTGGTGCAAATCACCAGCAGCGAGGCGCAAACGTTGTTCCCGTCCCCCACGAAGGCGAGCTTGCCGGAAAAGTCCCCGAAATGCTCGTAATAAGTAAGCAGGTCCGCCAGCGCCTGACAGGGGTGGCATTCGTCCGTCAGACCGTTGATGACGGGCACGCCGGAATGCGAAGCAAGAGCCTCCACGTCGCTCTGCTTAAAGGTTCGGATCATGATGCCGTCCACCATCCTGCCAAGGACTTTCGCGGTGTCCTCAATGGGCTCGCCGCGGCCGAGCTGAATGTCGTTTCCCGAAAGGAACATGCCCGTTCCGCCCAGCTGGTAAATCCCCGCTTCGAAGGAAACCCTTGTGCGGGTGGAGGGCTTGGTGAAAATCATTGCAAGAATCTTGCCGAACAGCAGGGGAAGGCGGATGCCGCGCTTTACGTCCGACTTCAGCTTCAGGGCGGTGGAAAGCACTGTAAGGAGTTCCTCTTTGCTGTAATCCTGAAGGGTCAGAAGGTGCTTCTGGCCGAACTTCGTTTTTGGAGCGTAGTTGAAAAGATCCATGTTCACACCTCCGAAAGAGCGGTTTTGACTGCGGGGACGATGGA
>JBMNTW010000083.1:0-7468 GCA_050945935.1 Christensenellales bacterium | reverse complement strand
ATTCACCCTTCGATTATTTGAATCCCCACTGTCGTTACCCTGCTTCTGAAAAACGATGGACTTTGTAGCAGTTTTTCCTTGCGAAGTGTCTTTTGCACGTTCGGAAAATTCTTTAAGATACGGAAGTATTTCTACGAAGGACCTAACTTCTATTAAGCCGTTTACTTTTTTTAGTTTCTCATGTGGATTGATTCCAAAAGCTAGAGGAGCCTTACTTGCGATCGCCACGTCATTTTTACCGTCACCAACGAAAACCCAATCGGTCTTCATATTCAAGTTAAAAGTATTCAGTAGTGTTTTAAGAAAATGAATCTTCCCATCGAAATCAGATGGCTGGATATTGTAATGTTCAAGATATCCATCGTCGTTGAAGTAATATTCACATGCCCCAAATCCGTACTCAATATTTAGCTCGTTTTGAGCCCGGCGAATTAGGTTTTGGAAGCCACCCGATATTAAAACAGGAACCCATTCCCGTCGATCCAAAGCCTGGAAGAACTCCTCCACGCCCTCGTTATATTCCGCAGCTTTAATAAGTTTATCAAAAACATCTTTTTTAAGTCCGTATTTGCGGTGAATATCAATCGAAGCCTTAACCCAATCTATATAGTTGCTATATTCAAGATTATCCCATTTTTCATGGGTTTTGCGTTCTTCCATGACTGCCGCTTCACCGAGAGCTTGAGCAATCGGTTGCCACATTGTGGAAGGATAATCTGTACCATCAATTTTCATCTTAGCTTTAAAGAGGGTACCCTCAACATCCATTACAATCAGTTTCATGATAACATGTCCTCCTCGTTTTCGATGATTAGGGCACGTGGAAACATACAGAAATACTGTTTAATATCTATTAACAGAAAGCTATATAATCTACAAAATAGTACCATTAAAATAGTGTTTTGTCAGCATATTTTATCAGATTTTGTAGTTTTATCTACTGTATGCATTTAATCATCGGTTTCCATTACACAAGACATAAAATACGGCATAGCTGGTAACCATACCATACTATGCCGTATTATTGCCTATAGTTTGGTCAGACCGTCAGCCGTTTCGCAGCATGCACAAAAAGGAACCCACCGGCGAGCCGGAAAGCTCCGCCACCGTTTCGCACTTGGTGATGAACAAAAACGCGATGGGTCTGCCGGTCCAGTCGTGCAGGGACTCGAAGTTCCCCATGCCCTTGCTGACCACAATGTCCGCCCCGTACAGGGCATCCAAAAACTCCTGATTGCAGTAATCCAGCAGCACGCCCATGGCGCCGTTGCCGTTGCCGATGACCTTGACAAGCTTTGTCAGCCCCACGCGCTCGGCGTTTTCCATCGTGGCGTCGTTGCCCGCGGGCGCGCCGCGCACGGCTACGGTGATTTTTTCGGCATCGGTGATGCCCAGGCGGATCAAATTCTCGATGAACAGCCTGTCCACCGCGATTTCGCCGGCGTTATCCGTCAGGTAGAGTATGCGCTCCGCCCTTTTCAGCCGGTTCAGAAGCTCCTTGGAATCGTCCACATAAAGCGGGGTCTCCGCGGAGGCTTTCAGCACCTGGTCCATCGTCATGCCGTGCTGGGGCATGGGGTCTAAAATATTCGCCGCGATGGCGAAGCGCATCGCCGCGTCGAACTTATCTTCCGCTTCGTCGATTTCCTTTTGGATCACAGGCAGGAGGGATAAGCCCAGTTCGTCGTCCCTGCGCTTATCCTCTTTCAGCGGGTCGGCGCCGCCGTTTGCCGCGTAGATATGCTCCCACGGGGCAACGTATGCCTCGGGCGAGGGCATGTCCATGCTGCAGTTCGCGTAATGGCGCAGCACGTCCTGCACCAGGGCGAACTTCCGCTCCTCCGGAAGATCCAGACTCAAAATGTTCTTGCCCAGGCTGTTCACCTGGCAGACCATGCACCGGCTGTTCAGCTTCATGTCTTAACCTTGTCTCCTTTTCAGTCTGGCGGCGAGGATTCCCTTCAGGGTGGTAACCTCTTCAACCCCGAGAAGCAGCACCAACGCCACATAGGCAATCAGCCCCGCGCCAGTGGCGCACACCAGCCGCAATATGAGCGATGCGCTCGCCAATTGCACCGCGCCGTTTACCGCAATGGTGATGGCGCCTGCCACGCAGGCGGAAAACAGCATTTTGCACACCTGCACCAGCGTGGTGGAAAACCCGAACCTGCCCAGTTTTTTGCGCAGGCGCACAAGCATGAAAAACGCGCCCACAAAGCCCGAAACGCTGGTGGCCAGCGTCAGCCCGCCCACGCCCATCACAGGAGCGAGCACCACGTCCAGCACGATGTTCACCGCCACGCTGACCGCGCCGATAATCATGGGGGAGCGGGTGTCCTGCAACGAGTAAAACACGCGGACGAGGAAGTTCCGCCAGGCGAAGGCGAACACGCCCAGCACGTAGAACATATACGCGTCGCTGGTCAGAGCCAGGGAGTACTCGTCGAACTTGCCGCGAAAGAACAGCAACCGTATCACGTCCGACGACTGCACCGCCGAAAGCACGATGACCGGCAGCACCACCAGCGCCAGCACCTCCAGGCACTGCTTGGTGGTGTCCAGAATGCGCTTGTTCTTACCCTCCGCCGCGTACTGGCTGAGCTTGGAGAACATCACCGTGGTGATGGGTACCACCAGAACGCCCAGAATCAGCGTAATCAGGCGGTAGGCATAGGTCAGCGCGGTGTTCGGGCCGTCCCCCAGCCAGATGCCCACGTTTTTGTCCACCAGGTGGTTCAACTCGTCCAGCGCCATAGACATGATCGCAGGCAGAGCCAGCATAAACGTCTGCTTCACCCTGCCGCCCAAAGGCGCCAACGAGGGATGGAACCGGTAAATCCCCTTGAGGAAGGGGAGTATGATCAATAGCTGCAAAAGATAAGTTGCCGCCGTGGCGACGGCGACGGCGTAAATCCCGTACTCCGAAAAGAACACGCAGGCGGAAATCACGGTGCCGCTGAGCACGAATCCCATCAGCTGTTCGGGCACGAAGCGCTCGTTGGCGTTGAGCAGTGCGGTGAACACGCCGGTGCAGGCCGCAAACGACATGGTGGGGAACATGACGCGCGCCATATCCGCCGTCATGTTCAGCTTTTCCATCTGCTGGGCGAAAAGCTCCGTACCCGGCGCCGCGGACGGAATCAGCTGGGGCATGAACAGCTCGCACATTTTATCCGCAAAAAAATAGCCCAGCAGGCTGATGACCACGCCGATGAGGAAAAACAGGGTCAGAATGCTGTTCGTATAGGCGTTGGCGTAGCGCTTGCCCTTTTCCCGCAGGGTTTTGGTGAAGATGGGAATAAAGGTGGAGGAAATACAGGCGGAAAACAGCAAAATAAAGATGTTCACCACCGTGGACGCGTTGGTATACGCGTCGCTCGCCACGCCGGTGCCGAAATAGGCGGCAAACACCATCTCCCGGACGAAGCCTGCCACCTTGCTCGCTATGATGATGACGGTTATGGCCATTGCCGAACGCAGCGCGTTCATTCCCACGGCCTGCTTGTTCTTTGTCAACTCAAGTCTCCGATTCGTTTCGCAAATCGCCCAAAGCTGCGTTATGCTAACCTTTATGCGCTGTTCGCGTTTTGATTGCCACGGGCGGCGTTTTTCCCTGTCTTAAAACTCCAGTACAAGACCCACGGGGCAGTGGTCGCTGCCGTAGATATCCGCATGGATGGTGCTGTCCACCACGTTTTTCATCAGCCGTTCGGACACGATAAAGTAGTCAATGCGCCATCCGGCGTTGTTCTCCCTGGCGTTGAACATGTAGGACCACCAGGTGTAAGCGCCGGTTTTTTCGGGGTACAGCACGCGGAAAGTATCCACAAAGCCGGAAGAAAGCAGCCTCGTCATGCACTCGCGCTCCTGAGGGGTGAAGCCTGCGTTGTTGACGTTGGTCTTGGGGTTTTTAAGGTCGATTTCCTTATGGGCGACGTTCAAATCCCCGCAGAGCACCACGGGCTTGGTTTGATCGAGCTTCAGAAGATAGTCTAAAAAAGCCTCTTCCCACTCCATGCGGTAGTCCAAACGGGTCAACCCCCTTTGGGCGTTCGGGGTATAGGTGTTGACGAGGAAGAACTCGTCAAACTCCGCGGTGATGACGCGGCCTTCCTGGTCATGCGCGGCGATGCCGATGCCGTTTTTCACCGAAAGCACCGGCAGACGGGTGAACACCGCCGTGCCGGAATAGCCCTTCTTTTCGGCGCCGTTCCAAAATTGAGAATAGCCCGGCAGGTTCACTTCCGCCTGCCCGGGCTGCATTTTTGTTTCCTGAAGGCAGAAAACGTCCGCATCCAGAGTGGAAAACGTATCGTAAAAGCCTTTGTTCAGCGCGGCCCTAAGGCCGTTCACATTCCACGAGATCAGCTTCATTCGTTGCCCTCCTCGCAGCGGGAAAACCCGCGCCGCGTCGTGGTGAACACATTCCAACAAGGCCCGCTGATGCTCGGGCCATGCATCATTTTACCATACGCGTCGCGGTTGGGCAACGGTTGCGCCCCAATGCGGGCTAATGCCGCGCGCTTTCCCCTTGGGTTTCCCGTACGCCGAAGGTACCCGTTTCGGGGTCGCGAAACAGCGCGATTTTCGGCGGCACGAAGGTGAACACGAAAAAGCACAACAACGTCAAAACAATTGCCGCAAGCCCCCGCGCGTTCGCCTTTTTTGAAGTGTACTTTCCCTTTTTCAGCAGACGGTAACTGTACAGCCAGGCAGCAGCCGCGCCGGCGACGGAAAGGGCAATGTCCGCCGCCACGAAGTCTTTTCCCAAGATTCCCGTATAGGTGTAGTACCCTGCCACGATGAATATAAGACCCGCCCACAGCGCCAGTGCTTTTGCAGCGAAGAAGTTGGGCATACTTTTGCCGTACCACCCGTACTCCACCGCCGAAAGCAGCAAAAAGGGCGTGGCCAGAATCTTCAGATGCTCCCACACGCTCTCGTTGACGGGGCTAAACAGCGCCGCGATGACGCTTTTGCCCGTCCATTCGAATAAAAAGTGCAGCGCTCCCCCCAACAGGACGGTCAGGATAAAAAACAAGATGTTCCGCTTTTTCATGCGTCCTCCTTTTGCGCCCGTTCGGGGCTTTCCAGCAACAAGCCAAACAAATATTTGGTTGTTCGCTTGTAACGGCGAACTTTTGGTCGTATACTAACTTCGAATACGAACTAATATTTGGGAGATCCTGCTATGGAACGGATGATACTCCACGCCGACCTAAACAATTTTTATGCTTCGGTGGAATGCATTAAGGAGCCGAAATACAAATACATTCCCATGGCCGTCACCGGCGACCCCGAACAGCGGCACGGCATCATTCTTGCCAAAAACCGGCTGGCAAAAGCGGCGGGCATCAAAACCGGCGAGGCTATCTGGCAGGCGCGGCAGAAATCGCCGCACCTTGTGTGCCTGCCGCCGCGTTTCGGGCTTTATATGTATTATTCCCGAAAGGTAAGGGAGATTTATTACCGCTTTACGCCAAAAGTGGAGCCCTACGGGCTGGACGAAGCCTGGCTGGACATGACGGGCACCGGCAGAACCCTTGAAGAAGCGGCGGATGTGATCCGCACCACCGTCAAGGCGGAAACGGGGCTGACCGTTTCGGTGGGCGCGAGCTTCAACAAGGTTTTCGCCAAGCTGGGCAGCGACATGGCAGGCCCGGACGAGGCGGCGTTCATCACCCGTGAGAATTATAAGGAGACCGTCTGGCCTTTGGCGGTGGAGGACCTTTTGTTCGTGGGCCGCTCCACCAAGCGCAAGCTGAACAATATCGGCGTTTTGACCATCGGGGACCTCGCCAATCTTTCCCCCGCGGTGCTGCGCTCCCTGCTGGGCAAGTGCGGCGAGATGCTGGGCTCCTTCGCCCGGGGGGAGGACCGTTCGGAAGTGGCATTCATGGGGGACGCGCCTCCGGTAAAGTCCATCGGCAACAGCCTGACCCCTTTTCGGGATTTGAAAAACGAGGAAGACGTCAAGCAGATGTTCTTCATCCTGTCGGAATCGGTTTCCGCACGGCTTCGGGATCAGGGGCTGGTGTGCAATCTGGTGGGCATCAGCGTGCGGGACTGCGAGTTAAATAGCTTTACCCGTCAGTCGGTGCTGCAAAAGCCCACCGCTCTTTCCGGCGAAATCGCCAACGCCGCCCTGCGCCTGTTTTGTGCCAATTACGGCTGGGCAAAGCCCGTGCGCAGCGTTGGCGTGTGGGCGGGCAGGCTTTCTGCGGCGGACGGGGAGATGCAGCTGAGCTGCCTTGCGGAGGATTCCCGCCGCGCCGCAGCGGAAAGTCTGGACAGGGCGGTGTACCGCATCCGCCGGCGGTACGGGACGCATGCGGTGATGCGCGCCTGCGTGCTGGGCGGCGATTTTCGAAACACCAACCCCAAGGAGGAAAACATCATCTTCCCCGGCGGGTTTTACGACAGCGTGGAAATCCCCCTTTGACACAAAAGGCAGAACGGTGCGCGCCGTTCTGCCGTGGTCTGAACTTTCACTTTCATTATACCACAAACCTTTTTTGGGGGGCAGTCTGTTTTTTCCGCCGCTGCGGGGGTATGCTTTTGCTATCTTGCCGGTAGGAGGAAATTAAATGCCTGAAAAAACGCCCCGGCAGCTTTACAACAGGCTGCTCGCGCAAAACCTCTGCGAGACGTTCCGACGCTGCAACATGGACGGCCTGTACTGCGAGACTAAGGAAGAGGCGCTGCAAACAGCGCTGGGACTGTTGGACAAAGAAACGCTCGTTTCCTGCGGCGGTTCCGCAACGCTGCACGAAATCGGGCTGATCCACGCGCTCCGGGCGGGGGGCTACCGTTTTTTGGACCCTTTCACCCCCCAAACCGGGAAGGAAAAAGAGGAGATCGCGCGCAAGGCGCTGGGCGCGGAATATTATTTTATGGGCTGCAACGCCATCGCACAAACCGGCGAGCTGGTCAACGCCGACGGCATCGGCAACCGCCTGGCCGCGTTGGCTTTCGGGCCGAAAAACGTGGTAATCGTCGCGGGGATGAACAAGGTGGAGCCAACGCTTCAGGCGGCGATTCGCCGTGTGCAGACCAGAGCCGCGCAGATGATCCTTCTGCAGTTCAAGCCGGATTTTACGGATTTTGACAGCTTGGCAGCCGCTGCCGAGGGCGCCTGCGGTCATTTGGTCGTCACAAGGATGCCAGCCGTCAAAGGGCGGATTCGGGTGCTGCTGGTAGGAGAATCGCTGGGGTATTAGACTCAGCGCCGGCAAAGCGCAAGGCACAAAAGAAAAACCCCCGTCTGGCGGGGGTTTTTCTTTTGTGGTCTGTCGTCAGAAAAAGCGTTTCATTTTCGTCAGTCCGCGGCGCGGCGCTGGAGCTTGAGCCTTTGCTCCTTGTTCAGGATGCGCTTGCGCAGGCGTATGGTCTTGGGGGTGACTTCCACCAGTTCGTCGTCCCCGATGAACTCCAGAGACTGCTCCAGGCTCAAGGTGACCGGCGGGGT
>JBMNTW010000082.1:0-7508 GCA_050945935.1 Christensenellales bacterium | reverse complement strand
CCCTAAATATAAGGACTGTATTAGCGCTTTAAATTGCAATCATCGTATCACTTTTGCGATAAAAAGAAAAGTTTTACTTGGAGATTTTTTCTTGACATGGTATGATTCGATTAGATCAGGCGGGGTCTGATCGAATACGAAAGTGGAGGTGCGAGCATGAAGTACGAATGCCCCTGCGGTTATGTTTACGATCCGGAAATCGGCGATCCCGACAACGGTGTGGCTCCCGGCACTGCCTGGGAAGACCTTCCCGAGGATTGGTGCTGCCCCGTCTGCGGGTTGGACAAGAGCGCTTTCGAGCCCATCGACTAAGCGTCATGCCGGCTGTGCCCCCGCCTGTGCGGGGGCTTTTTTTATCGTCCGGCTTGAAGATTTGCGCGAAACTGCGTATACTGGTGGTAAACCGAGGTTAACTTAACAGAGGCGAAACATGGTCAAAAAAACAGTTGTCTTACTGATTGCCGCTTTGCTGCTGCTCGCTCTGGGCTGCGCGGCAAAGGGCGATTTAGAAAGCGAGGACACGATGTATCAAAAAATTACTCCCGCCCAGGCAAAGGAGCGCATGGAAAGCAACGCAGATGCTATTATACTCGATGTGCGCACCCGTTCGGAGTATGAAGCGGGGCATATCGAGGGAGCGGTGCTTCTGCCGAACGAAAACATTGGAAAAACACAGCCCGAAGTGCTGCCGGACCTGGACGCCGAGATTCTGGTTTACTGCCGTTCGGGCAATCGGAGCGCCCAGGCGGCGAAAAAGCTGGTTTCGCTGGGCTACACCAATGTTTATGATTTCGGCGGCATCATGGACTGGCCCTACGGCACCGTCAAACCGTGACTTCACGAACGTGCCTGCGCACCGAACTGCGCCACGCCCCGCTGCCTGCGGGTGATAACAACGTGCATATCGGATTACAAAGGACGCAAAAAGGCCGCTGCCTGAACGGGAGGGCTTTTTTGCGTTTTTCGGATTACTTGATGGGAATGCTGGCGAGCCCGCGGATGTAGGGCAGGGGGTCCACCGCCTTTTCGCCGACGTAAAGCTCAAAGTGCAGATGCGGGTCATCCGCGCTTTCGGCGATGGCCGTGCTGCCCACGGCGCCGATTTCCGTTCCCGCCTTCACCTTGTCGCCGGCAGTCTGTTTCGGCAGCGCGTCAAGATTGGCGTAAACGGAGCGAAGGCCGCCCTCGTGGCGTATGGTGATGGTGTAGCCCATCATGATGTCGTTCGCAACGGAGTCCACCACGCCGTCCGCTACGGCGCGCACGGCGGTGCCCTGCGGCGCGGCGATGTCCAGCCCCTTATGGCTCGTCCACTGCTTCAGTGTTCTTGAATAAAGCAGTGTGGCGTCCGCAAAAGCTGTTAGTACCTCGCCTTCCACGGGGGCAAAGAGGAGCTTATCCTGCTTGGGGGACGCCGTGTCCTGCTCCTCGTCGGGTTCGGGGGTGGGCACCGGTTCGGGTGTGGGTGTTGGGGTGGTTCCGGTTTCGTCCGTCATGGAGAGGGGAGGGGTGGGAACGGCCACAGACGTGGGCGTGGGTGTGGCGTTTTGCACATCCTCCAGAGTCTGGTCGCCGGATTGGCCCACATGATGGGCATCCTCTTCTTCGCCGGGCGTCTGGGCAAAGGTCACAAAAGCGGTGACGCCCACCACCGCCAGGCAGCCCAGCAGCACGAGATAAAAGCCTTTTTGCCGGATGAACGCGACGGCTTTTTCCTTAAAACCGCGTCCGTCTTGATTGAAGCGCATGGAGATACCTCCCTGTTTTGGTATAGTCTTCATTATTGCCGCATTTGGGCGGATTGATACCGAGACAGCGGGGAGAACGGTTGTTTCTTAACAAAAATGGTGTTATAATGCCCCCTGAGGTATTTTTGAATGGACTTTGTGGCAATAGACTTCGAGACTGCCAACGGCAGCAGGAACAGCGCCTGCTCTTTGGGCGTTGTCATCGTAAAACAGGGGCGTATCGTTGACAGGCGTTATTCGCTCATCAACCCCCAGACCAATTTTCAGCGGTACTGCACCTATATTCATGGAATCACCGAAAGCGCCGTCAAGAACGCGCCCACGTTTTCGGATATTTATCCCGTCTTGTTCGACATGCTGGACGGGCAGGTGCTCGTTGCCCATAACGCGCCCTTTGACGTGGCTGTGCTGAAGGCGTCCTGCGACGGGCGGGGCCTTGCCACGCCCAGGGTGGACCCCTTTTGCAGCGTGGAGATGGCGCGCATCGCCTGGCCGGAGCTGCCGCACCACAGGCTGAACTCCCTGGCGGAGCAGTTCCATCTGGATTTAAGGCACCATAACGCCATCGGGGATGCCACCGCCTGCGCCCAGCTGGTGCTTTTGTGCGCGGACCAGTTCGGCGCGAACAACATCGCGGAACTTCGCGGTATGCTCGCCATCAAGGATAGAAGGAACCGCGAGGAAGCCAAGGCGAAAAAAGCACGGGAGGAAGCCGAAGCCGCGGCGATCGCCGCCATCGAGCGGGACGCGGCGCTTCGCGAGGAAGCGAAAATCCCGGCGCTGTTCTAATCGTTGTATCATCAAAACGAAAAAGCCGCTTAGGAAGCGGCTTTTTTCAGGCTGTTTGAGGGTTTGCCGGAATGAGGCAGAACCGGAAATCATTTTCTTTTTATGATATAAAAATATCGGTTGACAAATCCAAAAAACAGGCGCATAATGAACAAGTATTCAAAAGAACTGCTTTATCTCGTTCAAACGTAGATCTTGACAGACGATGGATTTACGGAGGAACGAGCTTTGTTTTTAGTTTGGGTACGACAAGATTTTTTAGGAGGTACCCAAAATGAATCGTGGTACGGTAAAATGGTTTGACGCAGGTAAGGGCTTCGGCTTTATCAGCAATGACAACGGCGGAGATGACGTGTTTGTGCATTTCTCTGCCATCATGGCGGAGGGCTACAAGTCCCTGTCCGACGGGCAGAAGGTCACGTTTGACGTGGAACCCGACCCCAAGAACAGCCGCAAAACCAGGGCGATCAACGTCCGCTTCGCATAAACGAAGTAAAAAAAGCGCCCCGGGAGCCGCACAGGTTCCGGGGGCGTTTTCTTTTGCGGCAAAAATTTAAAAAATGGATATTCTTGACACAATAAAAGTATATGCTATAATGATTATAGTTTGCAGGTGGGTTTTGTGTCGGTAGTCTCCTTTCGTGGGCCCGTCAGCTTCGGCTGGCGGGTTTTTTGCGTAAAAATGCGCCAGGACTTGATTCCACCTGGCGCAAAAACGAACGGGAAAGGGCGGGTGTGTAAGCGGACGCAAAATGCAGAAAAGTACGGCAATCAGGCAAAACCAGACGGCGAACCATCCTTAAAGGGATATAAACCGAATGGCGGGCACCAGAAGCAAGATGCTTCTCAAAAGTGTTACTAGTTCCGTTATCTCTTTTCAAGGCAATAGATGTCATGAAGGTACTCCCATCCACGGAACACCTTATGATACTGCCTGCCGGTCTTCACGAAGCCAAGCTTTTCAGCGGTCCTGATGGAAGCTGTATTATCTACCGATATGTGGGCATAGATTTTGTTGACCTTCATTTCCTCTAAAGCAAAGCGGATGATCTCGCTCAATGCTTCATGCGAATAGCCCTTTCGCCAATGCGCGGGCTGAAGGTCGTAGCCCATTTCCACTTCACCTGATTCCCTGTTCCAGCAATGAAAACCGCAGGTCCCAATCTTTTCGTTGCTCTCTTTCAGTATGATGATCCATCTGTGATGATTCCTCGGTTCTTCTTTCAGATAGAAGGTGATCCATTTCTTTGCCTCATCTATGGATGAGCATGGTTCTGCGTCGTATAAATATCTGTTTACTTCATCATCCGAAAACTGCTTAAAAAAGAAATCGGCGTCATCATATCCGATATTTTTCAATGCAAGTCTTTTTGATTCAAGATCATAAAACATGTGGGTCTCCTTTTATCGTGCAGCTTCAACTGCTTCAAGCCTCTAAGCCGCAAACAAGGTTTAATGAATCCGGTCAACTTCATAAAGTATAGGGTCTCCCCTGGCAAGGTGCAACAGCAAATGTTTTGCTGACAAGGGTGTACCGTACAAAAACTACGGTCGCTTCACCATTGCAAAAAAGCGCCATTTTTTGAAGCAGGTAAAAAGCAGGCAGAATACCTTCTTTTTGGGATAGAATGAGCAGATTAAAGAATAAACCAACACAAGAAAAAACCCCGAAACCAAGATGTTTCGGGGTTTTCTGGTATGGCGCGCCGGACAGGAGTCGAACCTACAACCTTCTGGTCCGTAGCCAGATGCTCTATCCATTGAGCTACCGGCGCATCGACCTTTGTTATTATAGTGCCCATGCGACGGTTTGTCAACAGCTACGTTCAACCAATTTTACTGCCATCTGGATCAGAACAGCTGGCGGCGCGCAGCCAGGTTTTGAATATCGCGGATGGTCTTCTCTTTCTTCTCCAGCGCCAGACGGTGGTCAAAAAGGTTTGCCTTGTTCTGGCGTCGCTTGCTGTGCGCATTCTGCGCGGTTTTCACAACGAACAAAATAACATTCATACTCATGACTTACACTCCATCGGTAATGAAAATTCTGGTGCGAGCAGATCGTCCAAAGAAATCTGCAAAACGCGGGACAACTTATAAAGGGACATGATATCCGGGCAGGAATACCCGTGTTCCCACTTGCTGGCGGCCTGGGGGGTTACACCCATCAGCATGGCCAGTTCCCTTTGCGACATTGAGAGGTTCTGCCTCAAAGTTCTTATTCTTTCACCCAGGGGGCGGTCCATCGTCCATCATCCTTTCTTCAAAGGGCCTTAAGGGCATAATAAAACAGCGGCATGAGTTTGCGTCATACCGCTGTTGAGTGCTGATGGATTCAGGAAAAAGTCCCTATTCCGATGCAGGACACAGAGGTACGGCGCATGGGCATACGACGGCATACGAAGCGAAGCCGCGTTCACGGTTGATCAGCATGGCGATCCCGTTGTTGTTGACCATTCCGAGCCTGATGATGGTTGTTCTGAACATTCCCGTACCTCCTTTCATGAGTTTTCATTTGATGGTTTTAGTCTACCATGTTTTACATCACTTTGCAATCAATTGTTGGTTGATTATTGAATTTTTTTTGCGTTTTGATTGCGATTCCGTATTGAAATAGTCATATGACCAAAAAGCCCGCCGCCGGCGGAACTTTACGAAACCTCAGACAGGGGGTATAATGGAAATTGTGCAAGCCATATTTGATGTAAAATAGCATTTCAAAGCAATACAAAGTATAAAAACGGTATCATCATCGTTCGAAGGGAGAAATCATGGCCAGTACAAAGAAAAAGACCGTCGTTATCACCGGCGGCGCGGGCGGCCTTGGCTTTGCCATCGCACAGCGCTTCGCGGCAAAGGGCCACAACATCGTCCTTGTGGATTACGATGCCGCGCAGGGCGAAAGGGCGGCGAAGGAACTTTGCGGGGAAGGAAAAGTCGCGTTTTATCAGTTCGACGTCACCCAGCTTTCCGCGTGCGAAGGGCTGTTTGAAAAAATTTACGCCGATTTCGGCAGCGTGGACGTGCTGGTCAACAACGCCGGCATATCCACCCACAGGGGAACCACGGAAAGCATTACGGATAGGGACTGGGAGCGTATCATCGGCGTCAATTTGAGCGGCCTGTTCTTCATGGCAAGGGCGGCGGCGATATACATGGCCAAGTCCGGCGGCGGCGCCATCGTGAACACCGCCAGCGTACGTTCCTACCTTGCCACCGGCGACCGCACGATTTACGCGGTGACCAAAAAGGCCATTCACGCCATCAACGCCGAGCTTGCCGCGGACTACTGGCGCTACGGCATCCGGGTCAACTCCGTTTCCCCGGGCTATGTGCTGACGGAAATGACCAAGATCCACCTGCAGGAAGAAGGCTGGCTGGACAACCAGCTCAACATCATCCTTTCGGACAGGATGACCATGCCGGAGGATATTGCCGAAGTGGTGGAGTTCCTCGCTTCGGAGGATGCCATCGCCATCAACGGGTGCGACATTCCCTGCGAAGGCGGGCTGATTCCCTGCAGGGGCAAGCCGAGTGAAAGCGGCGTTTAAAGGAGGGTACATCCATGAAAAAACTGATACTGAACGGCGCGGGAAACATTGCCCGTGCGGTGGCTGTCCGCATGGCGGAGCAGGGATGGCAGGTTTCCGTCTTTGATGAAGATATTGTAAAAGCGCTGGAACTGCTGGACGCGCTGCCCGAAGAAAACCGCGGCATTGCCGTCAAGGTGGACTGGCAAAACGAGGAAAGCTTGAAAACCGCCGTGGAAAAGGCGGGCGGCGCGGACGCGCTCTTCAACTCCGCCCTGCAGATGGAACGAAAGCTCGCAAAGCACATCGAAGCGGGAGAGATGGAGGCGCTGTTCGCCCGAAACGTCACCCCCATGTTCTACTGCGCCAGAGCGTGCGCTCCTTATATGAAGCAAAACGGCGGCGGAAGGATCGTGAACCTTTCCTCCGTCCACGCGCATGTAGCGGACGGCTACCACATGGAATACGCGGTCACCGCTTCCGCCATCAACGCCCTGACCAGGCAGTTGGCGGTGTCCTACTGGAAGGACAACATTCAGGTGAACACCGTCACCACCTGCTTTGTGGACGGGCAGTTCGCGGACGAGCTGGACATGGACCAGCGCCAGACGCCGGAGCGCATTTCGCTTCTGGGGCGCCGGGTGACGGCGCAGGACGTGGCAGGCACCGTCAAGTTCCTGCTCACCTGTGAGACCAAATGCGTCAACGGCGCGGAAATCCGGGCGGACGCGGGGTATATAACCACCCAGTACCGCGTGGGGGATGCGCCCTTCGTGAAAATCACCGGCTGACGGTCACAGAAAAACACCTCCGGAATCGTTTTTCCGGAGGTGTTGTGCATGTACGCAATTCGCGCCGGCAACGGGTGGAAATGCCTGTCCGGATGCACTATAATGGTAGCCAAAAGCATTTGTCGGAGGTTTAGCATGGTAATACTCCTGACCGGCGCCAGCAGCGGCATCGGCGCGGCGACGGCGCGGGTTTTGTGCGAACAGGGGCATAAGGTGTACGGCACCTATCGCAAAAATCCGCCCAAAGACCCCTGCTTCACGCCCGTTTACATGGACGTGCAGGACGAGGACTCGGTGCGTGCGGCAATCGAGAAGGTCATTGCCGAGGAAGGCAGGCTGGACGCGCTGGTCAACAACGCCGGCATGGGCATCGCCGGTCCGGTGGAACTGACTTCCGAAAAGGAAGCCGCCGCCCAGATGAACGTGAACTTTCTGGGGGCGCTGACGGTGACGCGTCACGCTTTACCCGCCCTTCGCGCGTCGCGCGGCAGAATCGTTAACGTCAGTTCCCTGGCGGCGCAGATTCCCATTCCTTTTCAGGCGCTGTATTCCGCCAGCAAGGCGGCGCTGGAAATCGCCATGCAGGCGATAGAGATGGAATGCAAGCCCTTCGGCGTGCGCTGCACCTGCGTGGAACTGGGAGACACGAAAAC
>JBMNTW010000081.1:0-7573 GCA_050945935.1 Christensenellales bacterium | reverse complement strand
TACACCAACGTTTTCCATTGCGAACACGTATTTGATACGAGTATATCATTCAAAGCAGACCGAAACAAGGCTTGTGCGCCCGCGCGCTGGCGAAGCTGCTGATGATGGCGGTGCGATGATGGCGAATTGCGCTTAGAGAAAATGTTGTTATGTAGTATTATATGTAAAGATTGTAGTAAAATGGGTTAGCTTGCTTGAAAGTAAATTTTGGTATGTACTGTCCGGCCCGGAAGATGCGGTGCGGATGTTGACCAGGCACTTTTTCAAAACGAAACAGTGTTCGACGCGCTACAGATGAAGAGGAAAAATACTTTTGGAGGACAACGACATGAAGAAGCTGGCAATGTTCACCATGGGAACAAGGGGAGATGTGCAGCCTTATATTTATCTGGCAAGAGCGCTTCAAAAGGCAGGATATGAAGTTGTCCTCGGTTCCCACCCGTGCTGGCAAGCGTTCATTGAAAAAGCGGATGTGCGTTTTGTGCCTGTTGGTCCGGATATTGACATAGAAAAAGAGGCTGCTTCCATAAGAGGAAAGTTCTCCAATCCTGCAATCAGCATGCTGAAAACCATGCGCTTTGTTTTTAACATGATTCAGAATGCAACGAGTGAAATTTATGAAGCATGCAAAGGAAAAGACTTAATCATCGTGACGCACAGCCAGATGGGTGCTACTGAAGCTGAGGCATTGGGAATACCCACTGTTCATGTTACGCTTCAGACAGAGCTGATACCGGAAAAGCTGAAGCCGCAGAAATGGCATCAAAAGGTCATCGGCAGCATGATTGGCGGATTTGCCGTGCGGCCGTACAACAAAATAAGAAAAGTATATGGATTGCCAAAGCTGAAATCGTCAGATGAAATCATATCAAAAGAGTTGAACCTGATTCCCGTCAGCAGATATGTTAAGGAACGGAGTCCTTACTGGGAAAAACAGCATGTTTTGACCGGATACTGGTATGAAGATGAACCCGATTACAAACCGGATGATAGACTGAAAGAGTTCCTCAAGAAGGGTGATAAGCCAATCATCCTGGCTCTTGGCGCGATGTCTTTCGAAGATAAATCAGAAAAAGAAAAGCTGGACATGTTTGTCAACGCGTTTCAGAAAACGGGATACCGTGCCGTCATTCAGGGGTTTCAGAAAACGCTGCAAAGCTATAAGCTGCCGGAAACCATGTTTGCCTGCGGGTCAGTGCCGCACAGCTGGCTTTTGAAGCAGGGATGCTTTGTCATCCATCACTGCGGATTCGGCACCGCGGCGGCAACGATGATTTTCGGCGTTCCATCCATTCCCGTGCCGCATGTTCTTGATCAGATGGGATTTGCCAGACAGTTGTATGACATCAACGTCGCTGTGAAGCCTCTTATGGCAAAAGAACTAAGTGAAGAGAGAATCATCGATGCCATTGAAGAAATGAAACGCACATATGATGAAAAGAGGAAAAACGTAGAAGAACTGTCTTATAAAGTTCGTTCCGAAGAAGGACTGGCAAGAGCGGTTCAGTTGATTACCGCTGTGCTGAACAAGTAAACACGCGTTCAAAATCAGGTAAATGCCTGGAAGCCGGGCAGCTGGTTTTTGAAACGCATGAAAAGGGATGCATAAAAAGAAGGGTGGATGAATCGCTTCATCCACCCCGGGTTGTCGGGTCTTGCAGTACCTTTGCAGGAGGTGTTCGTTTCGCTGCCGGTGGGCAGGCTGATTCGGGTTATTCGATGGCAACACCCGCGCTGGCGAAGCCGCTGATGATGGTGGCGATGTCGAGGCCGTCGGAGACACGGGCGGAGAAGACCATCATATAACGGGTGCCCGCGGTGACGGGGATGCTCAGGCCGGTCAGGTTGCCGGCTGCGCTGTCGCCGACGCTCACAAGGCCGGTCAGAGCAGGAGCCAGGTCGACCTGCGTGCCAGCGACGGGGCTGAACTCGTTGTCCAGACCGGTGGAACTCCAAAGCTGGGCAGAGATGGTGATTTCACTGCCAATGAGCGCCGCAGCCGCGCCAACGCTGAAGTACGCGTAGATCGCGGTGATCGTGCCGTCTCTGGGCATTACGAAGGAGAGGTCGAGCAGACCGGTGGTGTCGATGATGCCGCCGACAATGAGCGCGATGTCGTTGGCGCCGAAGCCGATCATCGCCTGGGTGCCCGCAAGGCCGCCGAGGACGGTGGTCAGGGTCGTGAGCGGGCCGGAAGAGAACGGGATGATCGCGCCGGGGCCGGTGGGGCCGGTGTCGCCGGTGGGACCGGTGGGGCCGGTATCGCCCGTGGGACCGGTGGGGCCGGTATCGCCGGTGGGACCGGTGGGTCCGGTGGGGCCGGTATCGCCGGTGGGACCGGTGGGGCCGGTGTCACCCGTGGGACCGGTGGGGCCGGTATCGCCAGTCGGGCCGGTGGGACCGGTGGGACCGGTGTCGCCCGTGGGACCGGTGGGACCGTCTGCGCCGGTGGGACCGATGGGACCGGAAGCGCCGGTTGCGCCGGTGGGGCCGGTGGGACCGGTAGGACCGGTGGGTCCGGTTGCGCCTGTACCCGCAGGGCCGGTAGGACCGGTGGGACCGGTGGGCCCTCTCTTGCAGCAGCAGCAACAGTTGTTGCGGTGCTGGCAGCAGCCGCTGCCGTGGTGCTGGCAGCCGCTGCCCTGGTAGAAGTTGCTATACGGAAATCTGAAACGGGTATTCCAAGCCATAATGCTCCTCATTCCTTTATGGTAGAGTTTTGGGTATAGCTCACAATTCGTGTGCGTGTAATATCATATGTAGATAGGTGTTGTGTGGTGAAAGAGGGCGCAAAGATTCAGGGGTATGAAATGAACATAAATTAAGGAAGGGATTTGTGTGAAACTGCTGCGCGTAGCGTCACTGACAGGTATCGGTTCTTTCCATGCGTAAGGGTCAAAGAAACCCGCCGGAGCGGCTGCTCCGGCGGGCATTTGATTTTGGAGGTATGAGGTTTAGCCGACGTAAGCCGCGGCCTTTTCGCCCGCGATGCGGCCGAACACGATGTTCACAGCCGCGGGGTTGGCGCCCCAGGTGCCGTCGTTGGCGCATTCACCGGCGGCGAACAGGCCGGGAATGACGGTGCCGTCCGCGGTGAGGACCTGGGTGTCCACATCGGTGTTGATGCCGCCGAAGGTGCCCTGCACGCGGCAGGTCATGCGGCAGGCGTAGAAGGGGCCTTCGTCAAAGGTCATGTTCAGCATGGCGCGGTTGAACTCCTCGTCCTTGCCGTTTGCCACATAGCCCTTGTACTTCTCGATGGTTTCCACAAGGTTCGCCTTGTTGATGCCGGTCTTGTCCGCCAGCTCTTCGATGCTGTTGGCGCTGACGTACAGGCCCAGCTCGCCGTAGTTGCGAACGTCCGCCACGCCCTCGACGAGGGAGTTGTCGAAGATCGCCCAGCCGCTGCCGCCCTGTTCCACAACCTTCAGGCCCACGCCGTAGGCGCCCTGGTCGTTGACAAAGCGCTGACCGTTGTCGTTCACGAAGATGGCGCCGGTGTTGAACAGGCTGCCCATGTAGTAATAGTAGCCGTTATCCGCGGTGGTGTAGGTGAAGTTCACGCGGATGTAGTCCATGTTCTTCAGCTCCGCACCCACGGCCTGGGCCATCAGGTGACCGTCGCCGGTGGCGCCGGTGGAGCAGGAGAAATTGTAGCCCTTCAGGGCAGGATAGTTCTGGGAGACCAGTTCGTTGTTGGCGCCGAAACCGCCGGTGGCGAGGACGACAGCCTTGGTGGAGATGGTATAATCGCCGTGAGCGGTGGAAACCTTCACGCCGGCGACGGCGCCGTTTTCCATGACCAGCTCGGTGGCTTTGCTGTTGACGCGAAGGTCAACGCCGGCCTTCAGGCATTCCGCCTTCAGCGCGGAGATGATGGAGTTGCCCAGCTCGCCCACTTCGCGGGAGGTGGCAACGCTGGTCTGACCGGCGGCCACGGTCATGGGCGCGCCGATGCTGCGCAGCCAGTCCGCCGCGGCGCCGTTGTTGTTGGCGAGCACGGTAAGGGCTTCCGCGGTGCCGTTGGGGTTGCCGGCGATGAGGGAAGCGGCAAGGGCTTCCGCGGTGGTGTCGCTGCCGAGGCCGTTGTGGGTCTTGTCGCCCACGGCGCCGAAGCCTTCGATGGAGTAGTTGGAGGTGCCGCCCACGATGGCGAGCTTCTCAAGAAGGATGACCTTCTTGCCGGCATTAGCGGCGTGGATGGCGGCGGTCATGCCCGCGCCGCCGGCGCCGATGACCACGACTTCCGCAGTGGTGTCTTCATGGGCGACTTCGGCGGGAGCAACCTTCGCGCCGAACTGGGCGGGGTCGCCGCCGGCGCGGGTGATGGCTTCACGCACGGCGGTCAAAAACGCCGCGCTGGAGATGGTGGCGCCGGAGACCAGGTCCACGTTCAGGGACTGGTTGGCCACGATCAGTTCGGGATAGAGGTCGCAGGGAACGGAACCGGTGTTGTAGGTTTCGTTCTCGCTGACCACTTCGATGGCGTCGATGCTGTTTTCGCCCACGGTCACCTTCACAACGATGGCGCCGTTGCGGCCGTTGCCCACGCCGTAGTATTCGCCGGGCACCATGCCGGTTTTCTCTACGGGCTGACTGTTTTGGGCCGCGGGGGTGGTTTCGGGCTGCTGCGCCGCCGGGGTGTTGTCGGCGGGAGCCGTACCCGTGCAGGCCGTCAGGACCATCGTCGCGCACAGTAAAAGGGCGACGAGGGACAGCAGTTTGCTCTTTTTCATGCTCTTTTTCCTCCTTTTTCATTGCCGCATCATAAAGGGGTGCGGCTTTGATAGATAAATGCTATACTATGTGGTAACCACAGGGTCAAGAGCAAAAGAGGTGTTTTTGTGAAAGTTACAACAAAAATTTTTGCCCACAGCATCGGGCTGACGCCGGAAACCATCCGCCACTACCGCGAGATGGGGCTGCTGCGCCCCCAGATACGGGAAAACGGCTATTACGACTACACGGTGGACGATGCCCTGACCGCGCTTTTGACCAAGGAGATGCGCGCCTACGACATGCCGCTGGAGTTCATCAAGGATTCGTACACGGCAGGAAACATCGCCGATTACAACCGCCTGCTGGAAGAGCGGGAGGCTTCGCTGCACCAGAGTCTGGAACGCATCAAGCTGGAACTCGCCCGCATGCAGGAAACGAGGGTGTACGCCAGCTGCGGCATGCGCATCCTGAACGGGGTGGAGGAGTTTGACGGTCCGCCCACCTGGGCGGTTTCGGCGGTGAACCGGACGGACGGCTTCATCACCGACTGCGCGCTTTCGGCTTGGGTGGAGCATTTCCCCTTCACCTATGTTTCCGCCACCATTCCGCTGGAAGAGCTGAAGCAGAAGCAGGGGGACGAGGCGTACAACATCCAGATCGGCTGCGGCGCGCTGATTCATTATGTGGATATGTTCCGGCTGCCCCTTTCCGGCAAGGCGTATTACCAGCCCGGCGGGCATTTCATCCGCACCTGCATCAAAACGAGGGACATTTTGTCATTAACCCCGAACGACATTGCGCCCCTGCACAGTTAC
Source organism: Christensenellales bacterium (assembly GCA_050945935.1). Classification (GTDB taxonomy): domain Bacteria; phylum Bacillota; class Clostridia; order Christensenellales; family CALWSW01; genus CALNBC01. Next base: position 2,039 of record JBMNTW010000081.1, on the reverse strand, counting down.
GCGAAAGAAAAGGGCTACACCTTAGCAAGCTGCACCGGCGGAAGGCTTCTGTTCATCGAAAACGCCGCCACGGAACCGGTTTACTACCTGCTCGTATGGGTGCGGGTGGAACAGAACTGACGAAAATGCAAAAAAGAACCCTCTGCGGTACTTGCCGCAGAGGGTTTTAGGTTTTTGGAAAGGCTCACCCCGCACGAAACGGGCAAAGGGGGCTACCCTTCGTAACGCAGAGCCTCGATGGGGTGCTTTTTCGCCGCCTTGTTGGCGGGGTAAAGCCCGAACAGCAGGCCGATGGCGCTGGAGAAGATGACCGCCACCGCCACCACGCCGGGGGAAAGGTTGAACACGATCACGCCGTCCGCTAAAAGCGTAGCGATTTGAATAAGGAACCACGAGGCGAGGATGCCGATGACGCAGCCCACCAGGCTGATGACCAGCGCCTCGATGAGAAACTGCATCATGATGCTGCTGCGGCTCGCGCCGATGGCCTTCCGGATGCCGATTTCCTTGGTGCGCTCGGTGACGGACACCAGCATGATGTTCATGATGCCGATACCGCCCACCAGCAGGGAAATCGCGGCGATGCCGCCCAAAAGGTAGGAAAGGATGTCGGTTATTGTGCCCATCGCGTCCATCACGGCGGACTGGTTGAAGAGCATGAAGGCGTCCTCGTCCTGCTTGAAGCGGCGCAGCATCATGGCGCGAAGGGCTTCTTCCGCGTAATCCATGGTGTTGGGGTTGCTGGAGGAGGCGTAAAAGGTGGTGACGTTGTAAATCGAAGGAGACATGCGCATGGCGACGGTGTACGGAACGTAGGCCGCCACGCTGTTTCCCAGCATGGCCGTCATGTTGTTGTCTTCCTCAAGTACGCCCGCCACCAGAAAGCTCCGCCCGTTGATGGAGACTTTTTCGCCGGCGGCGTCGGTTTTTCCGAACAGGTCGGTGGCGGCGTCGTGGCTTAAAACGGCGACGTAGCTGCTGTTTTCTACGTCCACCGTGCGTAAAAACCGCCCGTATTCCACCTTCAGTCCGCGAATGACGCTCAGTTCCGGCGTGGTGCCGTACACGGTGCAGGTCTTATCGGTGTAGCCGTTCTTCGCCGTGGCGGAAAACTGGCCCATGGGCGCCACGGCGGCGATTTCCGTGTGTTCTGCGATGGCGCTCATGTCTTCCAGCTTTAGGGGGTTGCCCTTGTCGTCCCACACGCTCACATAAAGAAGGTTGGTGCCTAAACTCGCCACCTCATCCGTGATGGTGGTGGTGGCGCTGCTGACCAAAGACACAAGTACCACCAAGGCGATAACGCCGATGATGATGCCCAGCATCGTCAAAAAAGAGCGAACCTTATTGGAAGCGATGGCCTCGAGAGCCATCTTGACGGATTGCAGAATCAAGCGCCTTCCTCCTCGTGAACCTTGCCGTCCAGAATATGCACCCTGCGCTGGGCCTGGGCGGCGACGTTGCTGTCGTGGGTGATGAGCACGATGGTGTTGCCGCTTTGGTGCAGCTCGTGGAACAGGCGCATGATTTCCTCACCCGTTTTGGAGTCAAGGTTGCCGGTGGGTTCGTCCGCCAGCAGCAGACTGGGCTTCGTGACCAGCGCCCGGGCAATCGCCACGCGCTGCTGCTGACCGCCGGAAAGCTCCGCGGGCTTGTGCTTTCTGCGATCAAACAGTTCCACCCGTTCCAGCGCCTCCTGCACGCGTTTTTTTCGCTCGGCTAGGGGAAGGCGCTGGTAAATCAGCGGCAGTTCCACGTTCGCCTCGGCGGTGAGCTTGGGCAGCAGGTTGAACCCCTGGAACACGAAGCCGATTTTTTTGTTGCGGATGCGGGCAAGCTCCAGCTCGGAATACTGTTCGATGGACTGACCGTCCAGAATGTATTCGCCGCTGTCCGCCACGTCCAGACAGCCGATGATGTTCATCAGCGTGGACTTGCCGCTGCCCGAAGGGCCGATGATGCTCACGAACTCCCCGTCGTCGATGGAGAGGGAGGCGCTGTCCAGCGCCCGAACCTCCTGCCCGCCCACATGGTAGATT
>JBMNTW010000080.1:0-7596 GCA_050945935.1 Christensenellales bacterium | reverse complement strand
CGGGCAGATACGGCCGGAAATCGGATACCATATCCGAAAAGACCAGCAGCGCAAAGGATACGCCGCGGAAGCCGCCAAGGCGGTGAGGGACTGGGCTTTTACGAACACGCCCTTCAACATCATTTATTCCTATATGAAGCATACGAATGTTCCGTCATCCAAAACCGCCATGGCGTACGGGTGCCGCCTGGTGGACGAATATCACGACGAGGTGAATGAAATCATGAAAGTGTACGCCATCACCCGCGATGAATGGACGGAACTGAAGAAACGCGAAGGCTGACGGCCCTGCGCCAAACCCCCGCAAACACCGGTTTTGCGGGGGTTTTTGAATGAACTACCAAGCCGTGTTCTTGGGGGTCAAAATTTAATCCTGTATCATTAATTTGACAAAATGTAACTAATCGCCCGAAAATAACGGTCATATACCCCAAAAATTTGTTGTTAATTGTACAACAATATGCTAGTATGATTTTGGTCGCCGTCCGAAAATCGAATCGAGTCTGTCACCGTCGGCGAAAACGCGGAAACGCTGGGTCTGGGCGACATCGCCGCGAGCATCATGCCCGGGCGCATCGTCGAAAAGCAGTCCCTCGCCGTCGATGTAACCTCCGGCGCGACCATCACCAGCTTCGCCATCCTGCGGGCGGCGGAAGAAGCCCTCAAGCAGGCGGGCGGAGACATGGAAGTCCTGAAAAAGAAAGCCCCCGAGACGCCCCTTTCCAAGGGGAAGGCCGAAACGGTGGACGTTGTGATCGTCGGCGGCGGTCTGGCGGGCATCATGGCCGCCTATGACCTCGAAGCCAAAAATCCCGAAGTGTCCTACCTTGTGCTGGAGCAGATGGACATCATCCTGGGCTCTCTGCCCATGGCGGGCGGCGCCATCATCGCGCCCAAGTCCAAGCTGCACACCGCCAACGGGATGGAGTCCAGCATCGACGACATCATCACCCTGATGGAAGTCGCCTCCGGCGGTCCCGTGCGCAACGATTACATCCGCAACATTTACGCTAACGCCGAGGAAATTCTGGACCGCCTGATTGACTGGGGCGCTCCGCTGGACAACCCCACCCTGTCCCGCGAAGCATCGTCGGACAAGGTCTACGCCTTCTGGGCTGTGGGTCGCGGCGCGGGATTTGCCAAGTTCCTGAACGAGCACGTTAAGAACAACCCCATCAATCTGCGCCTGCGCTCCAAAGTCACCGAACTGGTGGTGGAAAACGGCAAAGTTGTGGGCGTCAAGGTTCAGGATGACGAGAAGGAATACGAAGTGCGCGCCAAGGCGGTGCTGCTTGCCACCGGCGGCTTCGGCATGAACCAGGAACTGGTCGCAAAGTACTCGCCCCTGTATAAGGGCGGCGTGTCCAGAACCAACGCCGGCGCCACGGGTGACGGTTTCTATCTGGTGGAACAGTTCGGCACGGAAGTGGTTGGCCACGGCATGATGGGCGGCGGTCCCCGCGCGTCCCTTGACACGGGCTCCCTCGCTTCCATGTTCGCCGTGTCCCAGGAGGGCAAGCGCTTCGCCAACGAGAGCGACAACTTCTCCATCGTGGAAGGTCTGGGCGGCGGCAAGCTGAAGGGATTCCGCCTTGCCGATGCCAACTTCAGCGATCAGGCGGCGATTCAGGACCGCCTTGCCAAGGGCTTAATCAAGCAGTACGATTCCCTTGAGGAACTCGCGAAGGACAACAGCATCGACGCTGCCAACCTCCTTGCCACCGTGGAAGCTTACAACAAGGCTGTGGACGCCGGCGAAAGCCCGGGATTCGGCCTGCCTGTGGAACGCGCCCAAAAGATTGAAACGGCGCCCTTCTATGTGGAGCGCATCATCGTGTCCTGGTTCGGCACGGTGCCCGGCATCAGGGTGGACGACAACATGCGCGTTCTGGACGGCAGCGGTGTGCCCGTTCCCGGACTGTATGCCGCGGGCGAACTCACCGAGGGCAACATGTGGGCGGGCAACATCTACCCCGGCTCCGGTGTGGGCATCAGCTACGCGACCTACACCGGCCCCTATGCCGTCCGCTGTATCGTGGATGACATCAAGTAACTCTTTAGGCAAAGCAAAGGCTCCCCGGCTTTCCGGGGAGCCTTTTTGATGAGGGATAACCGCTGTGAAGAACAACGCCCAAACGTTGGGTTTACTTATGTATAGCATTGAGTATGGAAAGAGTAAGTTCCTTATCGGTATCTTCGAGAGTATTGAATAGCGTGACAATTTTTGTTACGACTTCAGTTCTGCTCAACTCTTCGTTCTCGGCTTTTTTCGTTTCTTCACCGATAAGGTAGTTAATATCTACTTCAAAAAACTTGGCTACTTTTAGTACTTTTGCAATAGAAGGCGGTGAGGTATCCCATTTGCGTATTGAGGCACTACTAAAACCTAGACTTGACTCTAACGCTTTTATGTTAGTTCCCCGCTGCTTGCAAAGTTGCTGGATAACTTCATACATATACGATACCTCTAAAATGTTATTTCAAATTAAAATAAATATATAATATCTTAACAGATAAATCTATATAAAAACGCCCTCAAACGCGGGCGTTGCTGTTTAATTCTGTTTTACTTTCCGCTTTCTGCAACGAGATACCCGTCGCTGTTGAGGATGCATGGCTCGTCAACGCGCGCGCGGAAATAGCGGATGAGCTCTTCCTCTCCGCAGATGATGCCCATGTGGAACTGCCGCAGCTTGATTTTATGTTCAGGCGCATCCGGTAAAGCCAGGCTGCGCTCCACCTTGCTGCGGGAGTTTTGCAGGAATTTTTCCCGAAGGTCCAGAAGGCGGACGCGGGATTCCCTGTTCATATAGGGGAAGAAGCTCAAACGGATGCAGAACTCATCCCTGTCGTTGACGACGTTATCCGGGAAATTCCATAAAACGTTCACGAACGCCTTGCGTCCCACGTCCGTCAGCGTGTAGACGATGCGCTCCTGACCGCCTTCGCTCAGCTCGACGGACCTGGTGGCGGCGCCCATTCTTTCGTATTTGCGCAGAATGGGATACAGCGTGTTGTTGCTCACGGACGCGCACGCTCCCACATGGTCAATCAGCTTTTTCTTGATCTCGTATCCGTAATGCGGAGCCTCCATCAGAAAGCTCAAAATGTAAAGGTCAAAATACATGCAAAAACCTTCTTAACAGTCCTGTTTTCTTCGTTATTGTAAGCTCTTTTTGCCGATGCTGTCAAAGCCTAAAACTTTCGGCATCGTGACAGGGTTGACAATATTGTCAAAAATATGTTGATGTCAGGGCGGAACTGTGTTATTCTAACCATGTTAGAGTAACACAGTCAGACTGACAGGGTTACTCGGTATCTCGGTTCGCAAATGACATTCAGGAGGAAACTGAACATGAAACTGAGCCGTGTGATCGTATTTATGCTGTGCCTGGCTATGGTTGCGGCCGTTGCCGGCTGCGGCAGCCAGCCGACCACCGAGCCCAACGTTCCCACCGACCAGCCCGCCAAAGACGGCGTGTACAACGCCGACGTCGTCGTGGTAGGCGGCGGCCTTGCCGGCCTGTCTGCGGCGGTCAAAGCCAGGGAATCCGGCGCGGAAGTCATCCTCATCGAAAAGCTCGCCATGCTCGGCGGCTCGTCCGCCCTGTCCGGCGGCGGCCTGGGCGCGACGAACACCTCCGTCCAGAGGGAAAACGGCATCGAAGACAGCAACGAGTCCTGGAAGCAGCTCTGGGAAGAGCGCCAGGCCACCAGCCCCCGTCAGAGCCAGTATCCCGACTGGAAGCGCGTGGACTGGCTGATTGAAAACTCCGCGGCCAGCATTGACTGGTATCTTTCTCTGGGCTATCAGTTCCGCACGCCCGAAGGCTTCGGCGTGGACCCCGTGCAGAGGCTGCACTTCCCCTATCCCGAAGGGTCCGGCTATGTGCTGACCAGCTTCCTCGAGAACAAGGCCACTGAGATGGGCGTCACCATCCTGAAGGAAACCCCCGCCACCGAGCTCATCACCAAGGACGGTGCAGTCGTGGGCGTCAAGGCGAAGGCCAAGTCCGGCGATGTCACCCTGAATGCCAAGGCTGTGGTGCTGGCCTGCGGCGGTTTCGCCCACAGCGAAGAGCTCATCAAGCGCTTCACCCCCGAAGTTGCCGACTATATGGCGTACAGCTACAGCGGCGCGGGCAACTATGGCGACGGCATCATCATGGCGGAAGCCGTGGGCGCCGTGACCTATGAAGACAACTGGCTGATCGGCCTCGGTCTGAAGTCCCCCGTCCAGCAGATGGGCAGCTTCTACTGGTACGGCACCTATGTGTTCATCAACAACGACGGCGAGCGCTTCACCAACGAAGGCGGCCACTACGCCATCGTGTACAACGACGCTGTGTTCAAGTCCCCCGGCGGCTCCTGGATGCTGTTTGACAGCGGCGAAGCCTTCGCGGCCTTCGTGCAGGCGGCGGAAGATGCCGGCGAGAGCGAAAACCTTTACAAGGCGGATACGCTGGATGCCCTCGCCGCCGCAATCGGCGCGGACGCGGCGAAGCTGAACGCCACCATCGAAGCCTATAACCAGGTGGCTGCCGGCGGAACGGATGCCTTCGGCAAGCCCGCGATGCAGTGCGTGCCCCTGACCACCGGCCCCTTCTACGCCGTGCGCTACTACCCCAGCGACATGGGCACCTTCGGCGGCGTGAAGACCACCGACAAGTTCGAAGTCATCAATGCTTCCGGCAACCCCATCCCCGGCCTGTTTGCGGCGGGCGAAATGTGCAACCGCCCGTTCTACAACATGGTCTACATGTCCGGAAGCGCTTTGCAGGTGGCGGCCCTGTCCGGCCAGACTGCAGGCGCCGGCGCGGCGGAATACGCCAAGAAGTAAGATTCGTTTACTGTGACCCTCCCGTCCGCGGGCTCCCTTTTCGGGGGCTCGCGGTTTTTATAAAAAAATTTCCGCAAGGGCAGACCTTGCGGAAATGTGTTTTGGCTACGAGTCAGGGGCGCATGCCCAGGGGTGCGATTTCGGCGCAGGAGGGCTGCCACTTGATGGTCTGATACGGAATGGTGAACACCACGATGCCGGTGGCATACGGCGCGATTTCGTACTGCTGGTAGTAGATGGAAAGCCCCTCCGGCGTGAGGTAGAAGCTCTGCTCGTCGAAGTACTTGCGGATGAGTTCGCGATAGTTCTCAAAGTAAATGCCGGGGTTCTGCTGCATCTGCATATCCGCCATGCAGATGATCTGGTGAATCAGGAACGCGCGGTAGTCCTTCCCCTCCGGGAAAAGGGAGGCCAGCGTCAGCCTGCATCCGGTTTCCAGATCCCAGTTGTCCGAATGGCGCATGGTGCCGCCGTGGGCGCCGCCGGTGTAGGTGTACTGGTCGACGTACAGGCTCAAATGGCACTGCTGGTTAAAGGTGATTTCGTACTGCTGGACGGCGTCGTAGGTGTTGAAGGGGTAGTTATTCTTCGCGGCTTCCTTGTAGCCCTCCACCGCCTGCCGGTACAGGTCGGTGGAAACATCGCAGAAGAACTTCTGCACATGGGTGCTGATGTGCCGGTTGATGCAGTTCTGGGCTTTGCAGTTGTTCGGCACCGCGACTTCGGGAAACTCGGTGGAATAGGTGAGCACCGGCGTGCAGTTGAAAAAGAAGGTCTTTTCCATGTCTCGCATGGTGATGGCTGCGCTGTAATTGTTGGCGTGCATGATGCAATCCTCCCCCATTTGATTCAATTAAGCTTATTAAGGAAGGGAAGGATTTGACACGCCCGAAAGCGAACTTGCGAAAAGGTTCATGCAAAACCGTCCGTCAAAAACAGCCCGCCGGTCAGGCAGGCTGTTCTGCGCAGGAATCGCCTATTCGTTTTTGGGCAAAGAGCATAGCATAACTTCGTTGACAGGGCAGCTGATTGATTGTGCGAAAAAGCAGGTTGTGTTATGGTAATGAAAACGATTCGTGCGGTGGAACATGAAGGGACTGCGTCTGTTCAAGGGGTTGAACTCACTTTTTCCGAAAACCGTCAGGCTGCTGAACTGCCCCCTTTGCGGTTCGCCGGCGACTGGGGATTGCGGCTTGTGTTTCGACTGCGAAAAAAAGATGCCCAAACGCCCCAAAGAGCGAATCATCGCCGGTATCACACATGCAAAAGCCGCGTTTTTGTACGAGGAACCCGCCTTAAACCTCATCCACCGGTTCAAGTACGAGTACCATCGCTATCTGGCGCAGCTGTTCGCCCGTTTCATGGCGGAGCTGGACGATTTTCCCAAAGAAGCGGTGCTCGTGCCCGTGCCGCTGCACGAAACAAGGCAAAAAAGCCGCGGCTTTTCGCAGACGGCGGAGCTTTGCAAGGAACTCGCGCCGCTTACGGGCAGGCGGGTGGAGGAAGGGCTGCTGACAAGGAACCGGAACACGCCGCCGCAAACGGGGCTGACTCTGCAGGAGCGGAAAACCAACCTCGCAGGCGCGTTCTCGGCGGCGGATGCCAAAGGCATGACTGCCATTCTGGTGGACGATGTGATTACCAGCGGCACAACACTGGCGGAATGTGCGAAAACACTGAAAAGCGCGGGCGCTATCGAAGTTTACGCCCTGTGCGTCTGTTCGGCGGAAAAGGTCGTTCGGTCCAGTCAGCAATGATAAGGTCAGTAAAAACACCGGGCGGAATTTTCCTGCCCGGTGTTTCATTCCCATTCGCCTTCAAACACCGCTTCCAGCACCCAGATTTCCGTAGTCAACAGGCACACGAACCAGGGGTCATCGTGGTCAAAGGCGACGCAGCCCAACTCCTCCCGCCCGTTGTGGTGGAAAAAGGGGGTAAGCTCCAGCTCTTTGCCGGAAGCCAGCACGATGGACGCCTTTTTCAAAGCGACCTTGCAGGGGTACTCCGCAGGGTCGAAGCGCAAAGCGGCGATGCGTTCGCCGATGGGGAAGTGCGCTTTGAAATACCCTTTGAGCACGGGGCAGGAGGAGGTACGCTCCTCCGAAAAGGCGGAAAGCAGCTCCTTGGTTTTTGAAAGCTGGGCGCTGCCGGCAAAGTAGAGCTTCATCCTGTCGGGCAGCTCGCAGAACACGTCGTACTGGGCGGCGAGGGCGTAAAGGGCGGTTTCGTTGAAGCCGGACTTGTACAAAGCGCGGCGGCTTTCCGGTTCCCCCATCAGGTCGTAAAGCCCCCGCAAGCCCCAGTTTTGCGCCGAACGGCAGAGCGACAGGGCAGACCGGTACGCCACGAACTTCCGGAAGGCTTCATTGCCTGTTTCGCCGAACACCTCCAGGCAGTCTTCCTCGGAAAGGTGGGTGTAATTGTCCAGCACCAGCGGCAGCTCGTGTTCAATGAGCGTCATGGTGGCGGGGGTCTTGCCGCTGGCATTTTGCTGACTGCGCAGTACGCGAAACTTCGTCAGCCGTTCGGGAAGCACGGCGATCTCCTCGCCGGAGGAAAGCAGCCGTGTCCAAAGCTCGTAGTCCGGCAGCTTGCAAAGCCGCGGGTCCAGCCGGAAGCGGAAGTTCTTCCGCCTTGCCAGAAGGGTGGGGTGGCAAAGGCAGTTGCCCTCGAAAAACAGCTTTCTCAGCCACTGGGCGCGGGTTCTGTTGGGCTGGTCGAACAGCGTGCCGGGGTAGGAAAGATGGGCGGCAGGG
>JBMNTW010000079.1:0-7658 GCA_050945935.1 Christensenellales bacterium | reverse complement strand
CGCCCGCGGGGATTTTCGTGCCCTTGGGGAAGGTCCATTTCAAGGGCTTTTCCCTGTCGTCCGACAGGCCGAAGCCGCTCATGTCGATTTCGCTGCCCGTGGGGTTATAGATTTCCACCCAGTCGGAGAACTCACCCGATTGGGTTTTTGCTGTGGTCTTGTTGGCGGGCTGGAACTCGGCGATAATCAGGCCGATTCCGCTCGCGTCCATCGAGGCGACGTACGCCGCGCGGCCCTGCTCGTCGTTGGAAAAACCTGGGGTGGGCTCGGAGAAATCCAGCCAGTCCGAAACGTCCGCCGGGTTTCTGCCGATGGAGTGGCCCTCCGTCACCATGGGCAGGGGCAGCTTGTCCACCGCTTTGCCGGTGGCGTCCGAAAGCACGACCGTATCCGACCCCGCCTTCAGCTTAAAGGCGGCGTGCAGCTCGCCGGAAGGGTTGGACTGGTTCAAATCCGAGCAGAACACAAGAAGGTATCCCTTCGCCGGAATGACGGTGCCTTCGCCGAAGGTCCATTTCGCGGCGACGTTGGACTCGTCCGACAAACCCCATCCGGAAATATTCACGTCCACGTCCGAGGGGTTGTACAGCTCGACCCAGTCGTAAAACCCGCCGTCACCCGCAGGAACGACGCCGGGGTTAGCCGCCATGGCCTCGTTGATCAGCACGCTTCCCGCAAAGGAGGAGTCATAATTTTCTGTTCCTGTTTCGCTGTTCCCTCCGCCGGCGATATTGCCGCCGAAGATGAGATACGCGACGATCGCGCCGGTCAGCAGAACCGCCAGCAGAAGCAGCACGGATTTATTTCTCAATTGTGGGCCTCCGCTTTTTATTTGACTTTTGCATTATACCATTCCCGTCCTTCTTTTTCTATACGCAACACGGAATTATCATCCTGTTCACAGAATTGTCAAACCAGTATCGCATTTGGGGAACGATACCCGGTCAGGTCCGGAAAACCGGCAGATGCCCAAGCCGAACAATACCCGCCGGCTAAAATCCGGCGGGTATGCTGTGTGAATCAAATCAGTTGGCGGCTGCGGCGCAGGCCTTGATCATCAGGGTGACGCTGGTGGCGCCGGGGTCCTGATGGCCCAGGGAGCGTTCGCCCAAGTAGCTCGCGCGGCCCTTGGTGGCGATGATGGTCTTGGTGTATTCCACGCCCGCTTCGGCGGCCTTGACGGCCTCGTCCCAGCTGCCGGTGGACTTGAGGGCTTCGAGGGCGGGCTCGAGAGCGTCCAAAATGGTTTTTTCGCCGCGCTCGGCGTGGCCGCGCTGCTTGATGCCGGCAACGGCATCGTCCAAAGCGGCGAGGAGCTCTTCGCGGCTCAGCTCTTCCTTGCCGGCGAGCTTCATGCCCATCTTCATGAAGGCGGTGCCGTAAATGGGGCCGGAGGCGCCGCCCACGGTGGAGACCAGCGTCATCCCGACGGTTTTCAGGATGGTGCCGATGTCCTTATCCTCGGGGAGCTTCTGCAAAACGGCAGTGAAACCGCGGTGCAAATTGATGCCGTGGTCCCCGTCGCCGATGGCCTGGTCCAGATCGGTGAGGAACTGCCAGTCCTGATCGATCCTCGCGGCAATGTCCTTAATGACGGCTATGACGGTTGCTTTCGTAATCATGCGGATACTTCCTGTTCAATGGATTAGGGGCGGGCTTTCCCCCGCCCCCGGAGTGTACTATTAGAGTTAGCTGCGGAAGGCGATGGTATCCGCCTTGGCGTCGAGGCCCTTCTTCAGCTCGTCATCGAGCTCGAGCAGCGTGATGGAGCAGCCCTGCATCTCGATGGAAGTCATGAAGTTGCCGACGATGGTCTTGTAGACCTTGATGCCCTTAGAAGCCAGAACGTCGTTCACATGGTTGTTCACAACATAGAGCTCCATGACGGGGGTGCCGCCGAAGCCGTTCACCAGAACCGCAACTTCCTTGAATTCGCGGTCGGCAAGAATCTTCTCGAGCATCTCGTCCGCGATTTCGTTGGCGGTCTTGAGGGGCGCGCGATAGGTGCCGGGCTCGCCGTGGATGCCGATGCCCATTTCCATCTCGTCTTCCTTCAGCTCAAAACCGGGCTTGCCGGCGGCGGGAACGGTGCAGGGCGCGATGGCCATGCCCATGGTGCGGACGTTGGCGATGACCTTTTCGGCGATGCGCTTGACTTCGGAAAGCTCTGCGCCTTCTTCTGCGTAAGCGCCGGCGATCTTGTGCACCAGCACGGTGCCGGCAACGCCGCGGCGGCCGACGGTCCACAGGGAGTCCTTCACGGCCACGTCGTCGTTCACGACAACCTTGTCGACCTTGATGCCTTCGGCTTCCGCCATTTCGGCAGCCATTTCAAAGTTCATAACGTCGCCGGTGTAGTTCTTGATGACGAGCAGCACGCCCTTGCCGGCGTCCACAGCCTTAATGGCTTCGAACACCTGGTCGGGGGTGGGGGAGGTAAACACCGCGCCCGCGACTGCGCCGTCCAGCATGCCGGTGCCCACCAGCCCGCCGTGGCTGGGCTCATGGCCGGAGCCGCCGCCGGAAACCAGGGCTACCTTGTCGCCCTTGTTGGCGCGGACCAGGACTTCCAGCCCGGGAAGACGCTTCACGTATTCCGGATGGGCTTTGACGATGCCGTTCAGCATTTCATCGACGACATGTTCGGGATTGTTGATGAGTTTCTTCATGGTTGCACACTCCCTCTTGATATTGATCTGGTGTAAAAAACGACCTTCCCGCACTCTCCCTCGCGGGCTTGGCAGCGCCAATTACGCTGTGATTATCATAATACACATTACTATTTATTTCAAGTTAAATGTAACGATTGAAACGTACATTCCGGCGCGAAAAATCCGCCATTTTACTGTTTTTTCTCGATGTTCCGCTTCCTTTTTGCCCTTCGGGGCGCGCCCGTTTGCTCCCAATTCACACCGGGCTTTTTCGGTTCACAGGTGTTCCGCCCGCGCGCTTTTTGCCTTTTTGCGCCCCTGCCTTTTCGCGTTTTCCCGGTACTTCGCCGGACTGACAGACACCCTTTGCCGGAACGCCCTGCCGAAGTATTTGATGTCGTGAAATCCCACCTCCAGCGCGATCTGGCACACCTTTTTATCGCTGTTTTCCAGCAGCTCCTTCGCCTTTTTGATGCGCAAATCCATAATGTAATCGCTGATGGGGGTTCCCACCTCGCGCTTGAACAGCGTGTTTAAATAACTTGGCGTGATTTCGGCGTACTTGGCGATGTCCAGCAGGGAGATGTCGCTCTCGAAGTTGTGTTTGATGTAATACATGGCTTCCTTCACGACGCGGGAATAGTGGGGTTTTCCCTCCGCGCGGGCGAAGATGCATTCCATCGCTTCAAGAAATGCGTCCAGGCAGTCCTCCAGATAATCATAGGCATCGCCGTCGCACAGCTTTTTGAGGTTGATGTCATCCCAGGTGTCGTAAACGGCGCAATAGATTTCCAGCATGTGTTCAAGATAGGCCAGCGCGCTTCTGAAGAGTGAAAAGCGCAGACTGCTCTTCAACAGTTCAAACAACTCCTTCAAACGGTCCATGCATTCCTTTTTTGCGCCTTTCGCCAGAGCCAGCCTCACTTCCATACATGCCACCATGACGGAGTGATAGTCCACCTCTTTGCGGTATAACTCAATGTCCTTTTCCGTCACAACCATGGGTGACTTGAAGAAAAACGCGTACTCGCTCAGCGCCCGAACGGCGCGATACCCCGCCTGCAGACCGGCAAAGCCGCTGAGCTTTTCAGAAAGGACGGTGAAGTTGCAGTGCCTTCCCCTGCCGGAAAAAAGCCGCTCCTCGTACACGCGCTGAACTGCGTCCCCCATGCGCTTTGCCATTTCCGCAGGGTGGATGCAGTTTTCGCTTTGCGGACTGAACAGGATGACGATCTTGTTCTCGGTCAAACGGGTTTCCAGAAAAATGTCTGCCTCGTAAAGACAGCTGTGAAGCTCGTTAAAAAGCATCTGCTTGATTTCGCGGTAAAGGTCCACATACGCCCGGGGGGACAGTCCGTAGGATGAAAAGGCGCGGTCGCTAAGCCCGGTCAGGCAGCAATAGAAGTTTTCCAAATCGAACGTGCAGCGCACACCGAACAGTTCCGGCACATTGACGTTTTCTCCGTAAAGGCCGCGCAGAGCTTCGTTCATCGCGACGCAGTACAGATACCCCCGAATGTAGCTTTCATCCGGACCGGTGATGCCGTCCTTTTCTCTCGTAATCTTCCAATCGTCTGGAACCATGGACATTTCCTCTTTTTTGATTTTTATAGAATAAGCAGGGTGAAAAAATTATGATTTCCAAAAATCTTCTACCTTGTTAGGAAAATAGCAAATTGTTATGCTTATTTATGGGCTTGTTAAATGTTGACCATCCAACATTCATAATAGCAATATTACATGCAAAAATCCATCTTTTATGTAACTGCACCCTATATGTTTGGTGCTTGCCGGCATAACACATGAACATAAAAACCACCCTTCACAAAACACATTTCAGAAAGGAGAAGGACATTTGAAGAAGACTCTGTGCGCCGCAATCTGTGTGCTGCTTCTTGCGGCATGCTTCGGATGTTCTGCTGAAACTTCCGACACCCCCGCCATCACCGATCAGAATGGAGCAACACCGGAACAGGAAGGTGCATCCATGACGGAGCAGGAAGCGCCCTCGCCGACCCCTGAACCCGCACTCGCGGCAGGCAAATACGTTCCCGGCACTTACACCGTAACGGTGCGCGGCATGGGCGGCAAGTTTGACGTCGTCGTTACTTTCGACGCGGACGCAATCGTCTCTATCGAGATTCCGGCGCATCACGAAACCGAAAACATCGGCACTCGCGCCATTGATGAGGTCATCCCCGCGATCATCGAAGCCCAGTCCACCGAGGTGGACGCGGTTTCCGGCGCAACGATCACGAGCAACGCCATTCTGTCCGCCGTCAGCGACGCCATTGCGGAGGCTACGCCGTAACCCACCATGAATCCCGTTTCGGCACCGCTCCTGTAACGGGTTAAAATCCGGTACGCGCGATGCTTTTGGAGAACGGATTCGAACCTTGACCGGATCGAGTCCCCCTCTTCATACCAAAAAAGGAGGAATCAACGATGAAAAAAGCTCTGGCTCTGTCCCTGGCACTGCTTCTGGTCTTCGGACTCATCGGCTGCTCCGGAGAACCTGCGGTGACCAACCCGGAACCCGAAGACGCTCCGGAATCGGAAGCCGTAACCCCCGCTCCCGCCGAAGAACCGAAGGACTTCGCATCCACCATCACATGGGATGCCGAGTATGACGTCGTGATCGCCGGTTACGGCGCTGCCGGCGCTACCGCGGCCATCACCGCCGCCGATGAAGGCGCGAAGGTGCTTCTGACCGAAAAAGCGCCCGAAGGCCAGGAGGGCGGAAACTCCAAGTATTCCGGCCAGGGCGTCATGGGTACGGACGACGCGGACGCGCTCTTCAAGTACATTCAGGGCATGCGCGGACACTTCACCCACACCCTGCCCGACGAGATGATCCGCGCCTTCGCGGACGGCGCTTACGAAAACCGCCAGTGGCTCATCGACCTGGGCGCGGATGCCAATAATCTGGACAACGCCTTCGGTTCCGGCAAGCCCTGGGTCTGGAACGAGTACCCCGAACTGGAAGGCGCGGACCACTGCATCTGCTACATGGTCAGCGGCAAAAACTTCGACGGTTCCTTCTATTACCTGCTGCAGGACAACGTAGACAAGCGCAGCGACAACATCGAAATCTGGTACGACTCCCCGGCGGTCCATCTGATCCAGGATCCGGACACCAAGACCATTCTCGGCGTTCAGATCAACAAGAACGGCACCATGGTCAACGTTCGCGCCAGGAACGGCGTTGTGCTGGCCACCGGCGGTTTTGAAAACAACATGGAAATGATGGCCAACTACCTCCAGCAGCCCTACGCCTATGTGTACGCCGCTCCCTATAACACCGGCGACGGCATCATCATGGCGCAGGAAGTCGGCGCCAAGCTGTGGCACATGAGCAACTCCGCGGGCTATCTGTGGGGCTTCCTGCCTCCGGATGCCGAGCGCTGCCTCACCGTCACCCCCAGCCTGGGCATCCTGGTAGGCCCCAACGCCAGCCGCTTCATGAACGAAACCACCAGCAACCGCCACGGCAGGATCAACATCGGCGGACGCTGGATCAGCATGCCCGTGCCGCTCCCCACCTGGTACATCATGGATGATGCCCAGGTATCCGCGAACAAGATCATCCGCTCCTTCAGCGACGGCAACGCGGACGAAATCGCCAAGGGCTGGATCATTAAGGCAAACACCATCGAAGAACTCGCCGCTGCCTGCGATATGGACCCCGCAGCGCTGAAGGCGACCATCGACGCCTGGAACGAAGCCTGCGCCAACGGCGTGGATGCGCTCTACGGCCGTCCCGCCCAGAGCATGGCTCCCATCTCCACCGGTCCCTTCTACGCCATGAAGCTCGGACCCACCATGTACAACACCCAGGGCGGCCCCCAGAGGAACGAAAAAGCGGAAGTGCTTGACCTTTCCGGCAACCCCATTCCGCACCTCTACAGCGCCGGTGAACTGGGCGCCATGTGGCCCGATATGTACAACGGCGGCGGCAACCTTGCCGAAGCTTCCGTGTACGGACGCATCGCCGGCAGGAACGCGGCTGCTCCCAAGAACTAACCTTTCCTAAAACGTAACCCGTCTGAAAACGGGAAAGCGCAAAGCCCGCCGGCATGATGCCGGCGGGTTTTTTGTATGGCGTATAGCATTGGGGCTTCCCTGTTTCTTCGATGATACCGGCACTTACGGAAGAATGCAAAACCGGATGGAGAAAAGAGCGCGGAGCCGCATCCGGCTTTTCGGGTGGGCGTTCCGGCAGAAACCTTGCGTTTGGAAGTGAAAGTCAGAGGACGAGCAAAACGCTTCGGCGGTTCCGGCGGTTTTCAACCGGGCGTTTCCTTCAAAACCGCCATTGGCGCATGCGCAATACAAAAGCGCGAAGCCTTTGCTTCGCGCTCTTTTCTTAGTTAGGGTTCAATTCCTGCACTTCTTTCGTCAGTCGATGTTCCTGCACTTTTTGAAGGTCAGAGCGAAGGCTGCGCCAGCAAGGGTAAAAAGTGCGAGAGCGGTGTAGATCGGACCGGATTCACCGGTTTTGGGAACATCGGTGGGGATCTCCTCGTCCTCAAACTGCGCTTCTTCCTCGAAGTTGCTCTCATCGGGAACGGTGGTGGTGGGGATCTCCTCGTCCTCGAATTCCTCGTCGGCTATATCCTCTGCCACAAAGGTAGGAGCGGAAAAGATTGGCGGAGCAATGGCGGGAGTCGTTTCTTCGTTATCGCCCTGGTTGCCGTCACCGCCCTGGTCGTCGTTGCCGTCCTGGTCGTCGTTGCCGCCCTGGTTGCCGTCACCGTCCTGGTTGCCGTCACCGCCCTGGTCGTCGTTGCCGTCCTGGTTGCCGTCACCGCCCTGGTCGTCGTTGCCGTCCTGGTCGTCGTTGCCGCCCGGGTTCTCGCCGCCGGGGTTCTCGTCACCGGGGTTCTCGCCGCCAGGGTTCTCGCCGCCGGGGTTCTCACCGCCGGGGTTCTCGCCGCCGGGGTTCTCGTTTTCATCCGTATTATCGTTCGTTTCCGCGTAGTAGCGCACGGTGAGTTCTACCGTCTT
>JBMNTW010000078.1:0-7733 GCA_050945935.1 Christensenellales bacterium | reverse complement strand
CTGAGGGGATCCTGATAGGTCATCTGGGTGACGAACAACTTCAAAAAGTCGTCCATATCCAGCGATTTCTTTTTGACTGTCCTGTTGTTCGCCGCGCTTTCGGTGCTCTGCAGCGCCTGCGTCAACAGCGGACTTACGTTAGTGCTCATGGTTGTCCTCTCATGCGAAGAATTCGACGGTACTGTTGCCGGCATAGAGACTGAAAGCGTCCCACGCCTGCTCGGTGCGGGAATCCGCCTGGACGAAGGCGTTCATGCCGCCGCCCTGACGGCTTCCGCCGCTGTTGCTGCCGGAATGCTGCTCTTTGCCGTTGAAGGCCGCGGGATTGTCATAGGAGATGTCCATCCCGGTAAGGGCGATGCCCTTTTCCTTCAGCTCGCCCATCAGCGAGGGCGAATGGTCAGAAAGCATCTGCCTGACGGAGGGGTCGTCCGTGTGGATCTGCATGTGAATGCTGCCCTTTTCCATGGTCAGCTTGATGCGGACCTTGCCTAAGAATTCCGGCTTGAGTTCCACTTCGAACTCGTGCTTGCCTTCAAAGGATTTGGTGCTCACACTGTCCACAATGCGAAGGATGTTTTCCTTCGCGATTTGCGGTTCCTCCGTTTTCGGTGCGGCGGAAGGGTTGATGCCCTCTGCCTTCGCCGTTTCGTGGACCTCCGCAGTCGCGTTTTGCGCGTGGACGGGAGCGGTATTATCCTCTGTTTTGGCCTTTTCAAGGTCTTCGCGTTCCGCCGCCTTTTCGATGGCTGCCGCGAATCCTTCTTTGGAGCCGCCCCTGACGGCTTCCGCCCCGCTCCGGGCTTCAGAAGCGGCGCTTTTTACGCCCTGGGGGAGTTCGGTGCCGGCGAAGACCGCTTCGCCTTCCGGCTTGCTGTTGGAAACGCTCTGTGCGTTTGTGGCAGCATCCTTCATGGAAGGAACTGCCTGGAGCGCCTGTTCCGGCGGTGCTGCCTGTTCCGCTGCCTGGTCTTTGATGCCCAGCGCCTGGTCCAGATGGTCTCCGACGGACTTCAATATCTGATCCTGCGACAATGCCGGGGTGTCCCCGGGTTTCGCGGTTTGCATCCATGCATCCTGCCCGGCAACCGCAAAGCCGTTTTCGCCTTTTTCCGCCATCGTCCCCGATGCGGAGGCGAGTTCCGCCGCCTGGGGCATGGCTTCTTCGGCGTTTGCGACAATCGCGTTCGCGGTTACCTGGGGGTCCACCGGCAAATCGATTCCTTCGATGGTGCAGGCAGCCGCGGCAATGGCTTGCATCGCCTCCGCATTGTCCTGCATGCCGGTGTTCAAAGTGATGTTGCCGCCATCGAGCGCGGCCTGCTGAGCCGGAGCCGCCATCGCACCGAATGCTTCCAGCTTCTTTTTGAAGCTGTCGAACACCCTGTCCGTTGTGGCGGAAGGTTTTCCGGTCCGCCCGCCGCCCTGCGCTGCAGCGATGCCTTGCGTTTCAGTGGCGCAAAGCGTTATTGCGTTTGTCACAATAACTATCACCCTCCTTCGCAATCCGTATTTATTTCATCATCGCTGATAAAATGCGAAATCGAGTCGGCGCGTTATTCGGAAACCGCGCCTGTCTGCTGGGTCGATCCCTTGGTCTTGTAGGACACGAAATCGTCCATCAGCTTTGCCTGATGCTTTTTGAGATCCTCCAGATACTGGGCGTACTGCTCTTCGCGGAGCTTGTCCAAAAGCATCTTTTCCTTGCGGACGCTGACCAGCTGCTGCAGGCATTGCGCCTTTTCGCTTTCCAGCTGATTGATCTTGGTCTGCTGCAGAAGCATCAACGCTCTGAGCTGTTCGAAGAACACGCCGTAATTGCGGATCTTCGTTGCCTGAACCCCGCGCGAAACGGCTGCGGTGTACTCAAGCTTGGTGTTCTCGAAGGTCATGTTCAGCGCTTCGAGCTCCTTGCGGTGCTGCTGCAGCTCCGCCTCGATGGAACTGAGCTGGAGCTTGAGCTGCTTTTCCATGCTTTCCTGCATGTCGTAAAGCGCTTGCAGGGTAAAAACGAATTGTTTCATTCTTGATATCGCCCGTCGTAAATTTGCTTCATGAGTGCCATGGTATCGTCATAGGTGAAGCGCTCGTCAACCTTCTGGCGCAACAGGCCGTTGATGGAGTCAATCAGGTCGACGGCTTCGTCGATCTTCCTGCTGGAGCCTTTTTTGTAAGCCCCGATGGAGATCAGGTCCTGGGTTTCCTTGTAGGTGCTCATCACGCCGCGCAGGTAGCGGGATATTTCAAGGTTCTCCCGCTCCGTCACGTCCGGCATCAGACGGCTGATGCTTTGCAGCACGTCGATGGCGGGGTAGTGACCGGCGTTCGCCAGCTTGCGGGAAAGAACGATGTGTCCGTCCAGTATGCCGCGCACGGTATCGGAAATGGGCTCGTCCATATCGTCGCCCTCGACGAGGACGGTGTAAAGCCCGGTGATGGAGCCTTTCTTGCTGTTGCCCGCGCGTTCAAGCAACCTTGGCATGATGGCGAAGACCGAAGGGGTGAAACCCCTGGATACCGGCGGTTCGCCGATGGCCATGCCGATTTCCCTCTGCGCCATGGCGAATCGGGTCAGGGAGTCCATCATCAGGAGTACGTTGTAGCCCTGGTCCCGGAAGAACTCCGCGATCGCGGTGCCCACCATGGCGGATTTGAGTCGCACCAGCGCCGGCTGGTCAGAGGTTGCCACCACCAGCACCGAGCGCCTCAGGCCCTCTTCCTTGAGGTCCTTTTCCAGAAAGTCCCTCACTTCGCGTCCGCGCTCGCCGATGAGCACGATGACGTTGATATCCACGGTGGTGTTGCGGGCAATCATGCCCAAGAGGGTACTCTTGCCCACGCCGCTGCCGGCGAAGATGCCGACGCGCTGGCCCCGACCCAGGGTGAGCATGGCGTCTATGGCCTTGACCCCGAGAGAGATGCGCTCGGTAATGCGGGTGCGCTCCATGGGGTTCGGGGGGTTGTTGTTGATGGGGTAGTACCCTTCCGGCTGAATGGGCGGACCGTCGTCCATGGGGTTGCCCAGACCGTCCAGCACTCTGCCGCAGAAGGCTCTTCCCACCGGAACCCTGAGCGACTCTCCGTCGGAGACGACGTAGCTGTTCGGGCCGACGCCCGAAAGCTCACCGAAGGGCATCAGCATCGCTTTCTTGCCCTTGAATCCCACCACTTCGGAGAGGATGTACTGGTCCCTCTTTTCGGTGTAGATGCGGCAGATGTCGCCAACATTGGCGACCACGCCGGTGGCTTCCACCGTCAGCCCCACAATCTGGCTGATGCGCCCTCCGAACTGCAACGACTCGGCGCTTCTGAGGGCGTTGGCGTACTTTTCCGTGTCAAAGAACTTCATGGTCCCTTCCCCTAATACAGCGCGCGGCCAATCTTTTGCAGCTGGTCGCGCACGCCTGCGTTGACAACCCCGTCGTCGGACTCGGCAATGCAGCCGCCCTGTTCCATCAAAGGATCACACACAACCTCAAGGGGAAGGCCCCCGAGCTCGTCGCTGAGCCATTGACCGCCTTCGCCGAAGAAGCGGTCGTATTCGGAGGGACTTACGCGCAATGTGACTTTTGAAGAAGATTCCAGTGCCGAAATGGCTCTTTTTGCGATCTCCTTATATATTAAATCGTCCCTTTCAAGGTTGACGTTAATAATTTTTTCCGCTATATCGAAAGAAAGCCTGAGCACATTGTCCATAAGATCCTGGTACAGATCCTGCTTATATGCTTCAAGCTTTTCAAACACGCGTTTTGCGTCCTCGGACTGGGCGCGTATCAACGCACCCAGTTCGCGTTCCGCTTCCTGCTTTCCTGACTGGTAACCGTCCTTATAACCGTCGCGATAACCGTCCTGCTTCGCTGCTTCCTCTATGACTTTGGCGCGTTCCTTCGCTTCAAGAAGCAGGTTTTCCGCCTGTTCTCTTGCCTGCTGCAGCACGGCCTCCCGGGCGGCGTGGTCCACTTCGGGTGCGGCGGCGCTTTGGGGTGGGGGGGCCGGAGTTTGAGGCTTGGGCTTTTCGGGCAGAAGCTCTTTGTTGGCGATGACCACAACTTCCTTGTTCAGGTTCATGCGCTCAACGAAAGACTTGTCAATTCTAAACAATAATACCCTCCTCCCCGCGAGAAATGATGATCTCTCCGGCCTCGTCCAGCTGGCGGATGATGCTGACAATCTTCTGCTGGGCTTCTTCCACGTCCCTCACGCGTACCGGTCCCATGACTTCGATGTCTTCCTTGATCATTTCCTGCAGGCGCTTGGAGATGTTCTCCATGATGATCCTCTCCACCGCCGTGCCCAGCACGCCCTTGAGGGCGATGGCGAGGTCGCGGTTGTCGATCTCGCGGAGCACGCGCTGGATGGCCTGGGGCGAAAGCTTGACAATATCCTCGAACACGAACATGCGCTTCTTGATTTCTTCCACCAGTTCGGCGTCCTGCTGTTCCAAAGACTCCAGCAGGTGGCGCTCGGTGCCCCTGTCCACGCTGTTGAGGATGCTGACCAGCGTGTCGATGCCGCCGGTGGTGGTGGCGTCGCCGAAGTTCATGGTGGACAGTTTCTTCTCAAGCACGCGCTCGGTCTCCTTGATGTATTCCGGAGAAGCCACGCCCATGTTGGCGATGCGCGCGATAACGCTGGTCTGCTTGTCCAGCGGGAGCTGGGAAAGAATCTGCGCCGCGTTCTTCGGGTCGATATACGAAAGCACCAGGGCGATGGTCTGGGGATGCTCGTTCTGGATGAAGTTCAAAACCTGGGTGGAATCCGCCCTTCGCACAAAGTCGAAGGGGCGCACGCGCAGCGACGAGGAAAGCCGCATAATCAGCTCGTTCGCGCTGTCCGGCCCGAAGGCTTTTTCCAGAATGTCGCGGGCGTACTCAATGCCGCCTTCTGAAATGTACTTCTGGGCCATGCACATCTGGATGAACTCCTGAATGACGGCCTCTTTGACCTCAGGCTCCACCCTGCGGACGCTGGTGATGCTCAGCGTCATCTGCTCGATTTCCTCGTCGGAAAGGTACTTGTAAATCTTTGCCGCATAGTCCTTCCCGACGGTGATCATCAGAATCGCAGCTTTATCCTTTGAGCTGTACTTATCGATTAAAGCCATGTGATCACTCCTCGTTCAACCAGTTACGCAGCAGATTCGCAGCGGACTCGGGATTGCCGAATATGAACTCTTCCACCGCCCGGAGGTTGTTGTCCTTCCCGCCCACGGTGAGCTCGGGCAGCGCGTCCTCTTCCTGTTCCTTGGCGGGCGGAGGCACGGGAAGCTCTTCCGTTCCGACGAGAACGTCCACGCTTTCCACTTCGCCCTTCTTCCTGCGCCTCTTCTTTTTCTTTTCCTTCTTGGGTCTGAACGCCATGATGATCAACAGCAGGAAAAGCAGTACCAGGAAACCGCCGCCTGCGATGATAATCATGCGGATCATCTCCATGTAGCGGTCCGCTTCTTCCTTTTCACGCTGTAACGCCAGCGCGGCTTCCGCTTCCTGGGACTTCTGCTCCCTTTCGGCTTCCAGGCCGCCAAAGGCCATGCCGCTGACGGTAATGTTCCTCGGGTCTGCGCCGATGGCGGAGGCGACGAGGTTCTTAACTTCATTAATGTAGCTTCCCGTGTCCGTCCTGTTGATGATGACGGCAACGGTAAGGCTTTCAATTTCACCCTGGGCTTCCCGTATCTGGGTCGCGGTCTGGTTGACCTCGTAGTTGACTTCCCTGGATACGTTGTAATAAATAGCATTTTCGGAATTTTCAATAATTTCAAGGTACTGGGATGCGTTGCCGTTGGCGTCGATTCCCGCGGGGGTGGTGCCGTCGGCGTTGCTGGCGATGGCCTCTACCAACTCCCGCATGCTGACGACAATACCCTCTTCCTTGCCTTCGGGCGCGGCGTACTCCACGCTCTGCATGCTCTTTTCGTCGAAGTTCAGCTTGACGCTGACCGACGCGAGCACGTTTTCCTCCCCGAAGACGGGGCCTAAAAGGTTGATAATCTGCTGGCTGAGCTGGTCGCGCACTTTATCCTGCAGCTGAAGACGCGCATCCACGCTGGTGGCGCCGTACTCGTCCTCTTCGGTGTACAGCTGCATCTTGGAGTCCACAATGCGGATGTTGTCCGCATCCAGACCGGATATGCTCTTCGCCACCAGTTCGCGAATCGCCTTCGCCTCGCTGCGGGTCAGGATTTCCCCTTCGCGAAGGGTGAGCATGATGGATGCCGTGGCGGGACGCTTGTTTTCCGAAAGGACAAAGGTGCTGTCCTCCCCGAGATCGAGGTTGACAACAGCATCCGCGATTTTATCCATCTTCAGAATGGTGGACCGCAGGTTGGACTGCAGCTGATACTTGTAATAAACCTGCTTTTCGGCGCTGGTGGTGCCGATGCCCGACGCGCTGCCGTAGATGCTGTAATCGTTCACGCCGCTGGTGGGATACCCCTGGGCGGCGAGTTCCAGCCGGATTTCATCCGCGCGTTCGGCAGGGACGAGCACCGTGTCCTCCCCCTGGGTTTTCGCGTCTACGCCCATCTCGTTCAGGGCGGTGAGCACCTTGCCCGTATCCGTCGGGTCCATGCCGCTGTACAGCACTGTATAAGTGGTTTGATTTAAAAATATAGCAAGTGCGGCGATGACGGCAATCGTCAATACGGACAATACGATGATCCGTATTTTCTTGCCCTTCTCGATATTCTTAAAGCCATCAATCAGTTTTCGGGGCGAAAAACTTTTTTTCTCTGCTGCTGCCATTATCCGCCTGTTCCTTATGCTTTAAAAGTAATAAGTTTGACCAATTGCCAATCATAATGGATACGAAGCCTTTCGTCGAACCTTTTGGTAAATAAACCATTTTCTGTGACCAGGCTCCGGTTTTAGCTCGGGGGCTTATGATTCATCGACCGTTCTCGTTCTCCCCCATCTGTTGGCGGGGGGTGACTCATAACCGACCAGCCGGGCGGTACTGTGCGCTGCTGTGATGTTCATCATCCCGCGACGTATTCCCCCCCTTTTGTGCTTTCAGTCACAAACGGCTCGATTTCTTTTGACAAATCCCGCACAACACCGATCAAGTGTCTATCACGCAAAATCCAAAAAAATACCGAATCGTTCGCTTATTTGATGAATTTTGCATTATTATACCATGTTCATCCTTCGTTTCCAAGCTTCTGCTACTTCTGGAGATAATTGGAATAGTTTTAAGGCGCTTGAACATTACGGTGGAAAATATTGCGTAAAAAACACATATTTATCATGCTTCGCTAACGTTTTAGCAAGCTAAAACCGGCACCAATCGATGTGCGCAAACAGGCTTGCAACAAGGGTTTTTTCGAACTTTTTTGCTTTCATCCGGCGATATCTTCCGCAATAATCGTTCTAACAAAAATACATAATCATGCAGTCACAAAATTAACAAGTCCGGTCACAGAAAAATTTTGCGGCAGACGAACGAGCGTAAAATAACATCTTTTTTCCATTTTTCTATTAAGAAACAGCAAGATCTGACGATATAAAAAAATAAGAGCAAAATTTGGAGTGCTTCAGGCGCCAAAGCATTCCGGTTTTCTCGGAGTTTTGCATGGACGCAGGACAAAAACGCAAAAATCACGGAGGATTAAACATGCGTATCAACAACAACATCATGGCGATGAACACCCATCGTCAGTACGCCATCAACAACGACAATCTGGCGAAAGCCACTTCCCGTCTCTCTTCCGGCTACAGGATCAACAACGCGGCGGA
>JBMNTW010000077.1:0-7750 GCA_050945935.1 Christensenellales bacterium | reverse complement strand
CGCCGATGTACACGTCGCCAGCGGTGCGTTCGGCGATTGTCCGGTAAATGTCCCTTCCTTCCATACACCTGTCCTCCCAGAATTGTGATATTTGCACGTTAAATGCTATGCGGCTTAGTTGGCTTTCATGATTGCCGAATGAGCGCACAAGCCAAGCTTTCATCTCATATGATGAACCCAGTGATGAGAGGGAGGTGCACCATGGCGCGCAGGCTCTATGTTGCCAACAGCGGTGAAGACAGCATTTCGGTCATCTCCGTCGCATCCAGGTGCGAAATCACGCGGATACCGCTTCTGCGCGCGGGCTGCGGGCCACGAAGGCTCGCGGTGATGGGCAGCGTATTATACAGGGCGGACACGTTCTCCAACACGGTGGGCAGGTTTCCCATGGAGCGCCCCCATGTGCAGACGGAGGTGTCCGTCGGCGCATGCCCCACGGACATCGCCGTAGACGCGTGGCATGTGTATGTGGCCTGCGGCGAGTCCAACAGCCTCTGGAAGGTGAACAGACGGCATTTCGTGCCGGAGCTTTGTGTTGCCACGGGCGCTTTTCCCATCGGCGTGGCAACAAAGGGAGACGAGCTCGCGGTGGCGGAGCTGATGACCGGGCACATCTGCGTGCACAGCATTGCCGATTTGGAAAAAACCGCAGAATATGCGTCGGAAGGCATGCCCCTTTGGGTCGCCTCCTGCTCAAGGGGCTGGCTTTGCGGCGGAGTGACCGGAGACGGAAAGGGCGTGGTGACGCTGTTTTGCGATGGGAAGACGGCCGCGATCCCCCTTTCCCGCCCGGTCTCCAAGGGTGTGGTGTTCTTTCAGGGCGAACGCGAAAAAGCCGTCCTTGCCCATGTGTGGGACGACGGCCTGAGCTTTGTGGAGTTGACGGAGGACGGCTTGAAGCTGACCGGCCACGCGCGCTGCGGCAGAATGCCAGACGAGCTTTGTGTGGATCAGGCGGAAGGGGTGATTTACGTCAGCTGCATGATGGAAGATGCGGTGGAAGCTTTTTCGTTTGACGGGGAAAAAATCTGCTCCATGCGCGTGGGCAGCGAGCCCAGGGGGCTTGCCCTCTGGTAATAAAATTGCCTTATTTTGCCAGCGTGCGCACAATGTCCGAATACAATCCGGGGGCGGCGTCCACCCAGCGGCGGGCAATGTCCCTGGCGGAATCGGCGGAAACGACGTTCAGCTCAACGGTCAGAAGCGTGCGCTCCCCTTCGATGATGCGGCAGGTGACCATGTACTCGCCGTTGCCGATCCTTCTGAAAGAAGCGAGGTTCTGGTGTTCGGATAAAAAGCGCTGTTTGTGCGTGGCCGCGTATTTTTCGATGGCGTCCAGATGGGAGTGGGGGAGCCTGTTCAAAAACTGGTTCAGGGTTTTTCGCCCCTTGTCGGTAATCAGATAGGACATGCCCGCGGGCTTTTCGTTGGCGGCTAAAAGGCCGTTTTCTGAAAGATCGTCCAGCGCAATGCTCAACGAAAAGTAATCGCCCCAGTCCTGCTCCAAAAAAACGGAAAAAATCTGTTCGGAGGTTAAAGAAATTCCGACGGAATCGAGCAGATGCAGCAGAGTCAGCCGCTGCCTTTCATCCCCAGTCGCAAAAATGCTCATGGAATCGCCTCCTTCTCCATAAAGTATATCATAGCTAGCGGATTAGGCGGGAGTAGCGAATCCAAAAAAAAGGACTTGAAAATCGTCGGCAATCGTGTATAATAATCAATGTCCGCTAAACGAGTCGTCGACGAGGCGCGAGGACTGACGCGGGGTTATAGCTCAGTTGGTTAGAGCGCTACGTTGACATCGTAGAGGTCGATGGTTCGAGTCCATTTAACCCCACCATGAAAGTCCTGAGTTGTGCGTGACGTTTCCGGGCTAAAACCCACAAAACACAAAAGGGGCTCGCCGGTTGTGACCGCCAATGCCAAGCCCCCGGCCGCAAGGCCGATACGGGGAAGGCAGCGTCGGCACACAGAGTCCCACCCTGCCGAGAGGCGGGTGTTTATTCCGGGGCGAACGGCAATTTGGGATTAAGTTTCACTTGAAAATAACATAGCGGAATGGTGTAACGGTAGCACCTGCGACTCTGACTCGCATTGCGTTGGTTCGAATCCAGCTTCCGCTGCCACCCCCCAACCCGAAACGGTTGGGGGATTTTTTTATTGCATCTGAGCGTAAGAAATCGGTGCAAATTTTGCTTCGTGTGCCAATCGTGTGCCAATTTTAAGGACGCTGCTCATCGTCTGTGTATAATCCGCAGAGGAAAGCGCAAAGCGCAGCGACCGATTTACCTGCTCTATGAGGCAAAAAGCCCCTTTGTGACTTCAAAGGGGCTAAAGTGTTTTTTTTATTGGACGGCGGCCGGACGGGGAGGGGGATGGAACGTCGCAAAGCGGCCCGCTCAAACCCCGCCAGCTCAATCCTTTACCCCAGCCGGCTGACGATGAGCTTTGCGCTCTGCCCGCTGGCCAGTGCGAAGGTAAGTGCTGTGGAGGAACGCAGCTCCAGCCATACGGGGATGTTTGCGGGAAGGTCCACAATGTCCGTAAAGAAAAAGGACAGGACCTCTTCCGCCCGGGTGCGCAGGGTCAGATATCCGGCTGTGGAGCCCCCGACACTGACGGAAAATTCCAAATCCGCGCCGGAAGTGTTCGGATAGCCGGTGAGGGAGGCGATGACGAGGTAGCTGCCGGAGGTGGTCACGGCCAGGGCGTTGTCGATGGAATGGTTTATTTTGATCGATTGGGAGATGTGGGGCAGGGGCATGATCAGGGGAGCAAAGGCAGGAAGATTCATACTGCCGCCGTAGGTGAACCGCCCGCCGTAGACTTCGGGCTGCTGGCAATGAACCAGTATCGCCGCCTTCACGGGCAGGATGGACGAAGGGAAGGCCGTGCCGTCGCCGTCGTACCGGAGGCAGAAGTTCTTCAAGTTGCCCGCGCCCTAGAGCTCCCAAAACGACGCCGTGCATGAAATCTGGCCGGATTTTACGCTGCTGTTCCCCCGATACTCATCGCCGAGGTCCGTCACCAGCGAAAAGGACAGGCCGCCTGCAGAGAGGTTGCTCTGCACCGTCACACACCACCAGACGGTGTACAGCCCGGGCTCCAGCGTGGTGACACGACCGGTGCCGGCGTCGTAGCTGATATGATTCACAACCGAAATGCTGTCGAACAGCACGGCGTCCCTGCTTTGAAGGGGGATGGGCTGCAGCTGTTCCGCAAACAGCGCAATCTGGTTCATGGCAGTTCTCCTTGAATGAATGGCGGCGGCCTTCGCGAAGGAAGCGGTGCGCCGGCCCAGGTCTTGCGGGAATGAAAGCTCTTTATGACCCCATATGTGCCTTTGAAAAAATAGGTGAAACAGGCAAAAAGGCGCAATCGGCAGCAGGGCGGAGAAGGAGGCGTCAGTTCAGGCACCGGTATCGCAGTCAGGGCTTCACCCGGAGCAACGAAAAGCATGATTAGAGGTTAAACACGAACGGCATTCGTTGAAAACAGCGTGAGACAATCATTATCATCATCTCAGATGGCTACAATGGCTCTGCAATCCCCACCGGCAACGGCCTGTGTCCATCGGCGATACCTGCGATGGTACGGACTTCCGGCAGGATGGTAGAAAAGTGACCGCTTCACTGCCTGAAACCGACGGGGAACTGAAGGACTCCGCCGACTGAACAGTGATTTGAAAGTCGCATGAAGATGATTTGCAGGAAACAGAAAGCCGCCCATGGGGTGGCTTCTTTTAAGCTTTTCTGTTTTGCGCAGCACTGCCGGAGACGGTCATCTTCGCGTGTTTTTGCAGTGTGAAAACAACAAAACACAGCCCTGTTAAGCAGCATCTGCTTCAAGGGGCAGGCGGCATACCCAAGATTCTGTGAAAGAGGTCACAAAACAGCTTGTCAACACATTGACAAAATCTAAATTTGTGATATAGTATAAACGAGCTCAAAAAACGCCTTTCAGAAAGCAGATTACATCATTCATTAGATTTTTAGATTTTTTTTAAAAATTTAGAAACTGATTTTGGTTCCAGTATGGATTGTGATTTTCAAAAGTAATTATTAGAGGAGAAAAACTATGAAGAAAAGCGTAAGCATTCTCTGCGTTCTGTTGAGCATCATGATGCTCATGGCAACAGGGTGCGCACCGGCCTCGAACGATTCGGATCTGGCCGTAAAACCCGATGTTATCGTCATCGGCGGCGGCATGGCCGGTTTGACTGCTGCTTTGCGTGCAAGCCAGCTCGGCGCGAAGGTTGTGCTCTTTGAGAAGACCTCCAGGCTGGGTGCCACCGGTTACATGGCAGGCGGCTCCCTGAGCGGCGCCGGTTATGAGATTCAGAAGGCTGCCGGAATCGAAGACAGCCCCGAAAAGTTCTTCCAGGACTTCGTTGACATGGGCGGCGGTTTGCAGAACCTGAACGAAGCGATTGCCCGCAAGCATGCTCAGGAATCCGGTCCCGCCATCGACTGGATCCAGAACTATGTTGAAATGAGCACCACGGTGGACCACGGCAGCTATCTGCCCATGAACACCATGCGCGTTACCTATACCGCGGGCGGTTCTGCGTCCGGAAATGCTTCCTACTTTATTAAGGGTCTCACTGCCGAGCTGGACAAGTATGTGGAAAAGGGCACTGTCCAGATCCTGCTCAACACCGAAGTGGAAGACATCGTCCTCAACAGCAAAGGCGATGTGGTCGGCGTGGTTGCGGGCGGCAAGGAATATCGCGCTCCCTCCATCATCATCGCCACCGGCGGTTACGGCTACAGCGAAAAGTGGCTGAAAGAGTTTGCGTTCACCAACGTGACTTCCTCTGCGATCACCACCGCAACCGGCAGCGGTTACGACTTTGCCCGCAAGGCCGGCGGCGTGTTTGACAGCATGGACTATTGCGCCGCTTATGCAGGCTCCATTCCCGTGCAGGGCTTCCAGGCTCTGATGAGCGCCAGCGTTGGTTACGAAGGCGTGGTGTGGCTGAATACCGCAGGCGAACGCGTGATGAATGAACCGACCGCCAACTCCGGCGATAAGGACAGGATCTGGCGCACCACCGACCAGAACATCATCTACGTCCTGGTTTCCGAAAACATGCTGAAGGACGACGTTCCCTTCTTCCGTCCGATGATGGGCATGAACGCTACCTATGAAAACATGCCCACCATGAACGAGCTCCTCGAAAAGGGTCTTGCGTTCAAAGCTGAGTCTTTCGAAGATCTCGCCAACCAGCTTAACATCCCCGGCCTTGTTGCTACCATGAACAAGTACAACGAGGATGCAAAAGCCGGCAAGGACACCGTGTTCGGTCGTACCGACGGCCTCATCCCGTTCGAAGGCACGATTTACGCCGTGAAGACGGTGCCCTACATCCTCATGACCCAGGGCGGACCCCGCATCGACGCTGACGGTCAGCTCGTCCGCGAAGACGGCTCCAAGATCGGCAACGTGTATCTCGCCGGCGAAATCATCGGTTCCGCCAACGTTGCCGGGCACAGCACCATCGGCGGCATCGGAAACGGCCTCTGCATCACCTGGGGCAAGATTTCCGCCGAAAGCGCAGTGAAGAACGCCGGTAAGTAAGAGCGTACTTTACGAAAAGTAACGAAAGTAAACCCGCACGGGAGCAGTCCTGTGCGGGTTTTGCTATATTGTTGGAGTTAAAAGTTATTTGGCCGTATTTATGGAATTTTGGAAAAAGGTTTTTGCGAAAGCTACTTGATTCTAAACAGAGCTTCAAATGATTTGAGGCGGGTGTTGAAATATATGTAAAACAGCTTTATGATAACAGCAAATCTATGTTCAATATACTTGGTGTGAAAGGGAGTATGAAATGGAACAGTTTTTGACAGTTTTTGCCACAGTTGTGAGCGGTGTTATAGTTTATGTATTCTCAGAATATGTCAAGGCTAAATGGCTGGATGTCCACAAGAGGTATATGCAACTAAAGTACGATATATCTTACTTACTTTGCATGTATGCATACATATATATGAATCCGGAGGATCCAGCTAAACATAGTAATGGATTACCTGAAAGTTATATAAAAGTGCAAAACGAACTGAGAGAAATGGCTTCAAAATTGCGAGCTTTTATTGAACTGATGCCTCATTTCCATCCGGGGATTCCATGTTCGAAAGATATACATGACGCTTCAGATGAACTTATCGGTTTATCAAATGGATTGACGTTATCGTATGATACTCCCTCTGAGACAAATGTCATGGAAGAACATATAAAACTAAATAAAACGGCTGCTTACGAAATCAGAAGGTTGCTTAGAATTTATCCTGTCAACACGAATCATCAAAAAAAGCATTAGAAACAGATACCCTCAACTCCCTGTTACGGCAACGTAACTCCCGATTGCTTGTTTTTTTAACAATATCTGCTAGAATTATATCAAATGGATTGCTGTACAACGGTGATGCAGGCTCGCAGTATACTGCGGTGTTGGCCATCGCCGTGTCCGGCGTCATTTTCACGCTGTTTGGGGCGTGCAATGATTCTACAGGAGGGAAAAACTTGAAAAAGAAAGCACTTTGCCTCGCGCTGGCGGTCATGCTTATCGCCACTGTCTTTGCCGGATGCGGTCAGCAGGCCGAAGCTGCCATGACCGCGGGAACCTATCAGGCCGTTGCCCCCGGGTACTACGGCGATTTTAATGTTTCCGTGACTGTGAACGAAACGTCCATCGTCTCCATTGAAATCGGTGAAAGCAAGGAGACCGTCGGCGTGGGCACCACCGGCCTGGAAGTCATGGCCGAAAGGATCAAGGAGTACAACACCGTCGGCGTTGACGCCGTGACGGGCGCCACCATGTCCAGCGCCGCGCTGCGCGTCGCCGTCACCGACTGCCTGCGTCAGGCGGGCGCTCCCGAGTCCATGTTCAAGGCTCCCAGCGTGAAAAAGGACGCCGGCAAGACCGTTGACACCGATGTTCTGGTCATCGGCGGCGGCGCGGCGGGTCTGAGCGCGGCCATCACCGCGGCCCAGGGCGGCGCGAAGGTTACCCTGATTGAGAAGCAGGATATCATGGGCGGCACCACCGTTCTGTCCGCGGGTATCGTGTATGCCGCGCTGGACGAGGCGGACATGCCCACCATGGTGGACTATTACATGGAACGCGCCAACGGCAACGCCAGCCGTGAGCTGCTGACCTACTATGCCGAAAATTCTCTGGACACCATCGCCTTCCTGGAAGACGCGGGCGTGCAGTGGATGATGGCGGCTCCCGCCGGCACCGCGCCCCAGCCCCGCGCGCGTTTCGCTGTGGGCTTCACCGGCTACACCCTGACCAGCGCCCTTGAGAAGAAGGCGCAGGATCTGGGCGTGACCGTCATGACCGGCGTGAAGGGCACCGAGCTGATTCTGAAAGACGGCGCCGTGGTGGGTGCGAAGGCCACCTCCGCCAAGGGCGACTATGTGTTCAACGCCGGCGCGGTGGTTCTGGCTACCGGCGGCTTTGACGCCAGCGTGGACATGAAGAAGCAGTACGCTCCCGATTCCGCCAACGACTTCCCGCTGTCCAACAAGGGCAACGTGGGCGAAGGCATCCAGATGGGCATTGCCGCGGGCGCGGACACCGTCTTCAATGGCGGTATGATCGGCTTCATCTGCGTGGAAGCCACCCTGTCCAACAGCGGCCAGAACTCTCTGGCGTTTGCCTCCAAGTGCTTCGTGAAGAAGGACGGCACCTTCCTCGGTCTGCACATTGACTACCCCATCTCCCACACTTTGATCAAGAAGAGCG
>JBMNTW010000076.1:0-7753 GCA_050945935.1 Christensenellales bacterium | reverse complement strand
GCATCGTCAAGCTGCTGGATCCGCCCCTGCAAAACCAGCTTCCGAGAGCCGGGTACATTCAAAGCTATGCCAAAGGATTACGGGAAAACGGCGGTCAGTACACCCACGCGGCGGCATGGCTGGTCCTTGCCCTCCTCAAGGCGGGGCAAAAAGAAGAGGCTGCGGAGCTGTTCTCCATGCTCAATTCCATCCGCCACAGCGACAATCCCATCATCGCGGCGATTTATCGCGGGGAACCCTATGTGATGGCGGGGGACGTGTACGACGGCGACTGGCCGGGCCGCGCCGGCTGGACGTGGTACACAGGTTCCGCTGCGTGGATGTACCGCGCGGGGCTGGCGCTCATCGGGTTCCACAAGGAGGGGAACCGCGTGTGGCTGTCCGGCGGCGCGGAGCGGTTCGCGGACTGCGAGGCGGAGTTTGACGGCAAAAGGGTGGAACGGGTGGACGGCGATGTGATATACTGATAAAAACAGGCTGCGCGTGCCCGGCCACGACCGGTTCGGGCGCGCGCTTGGCATGCGTTCCGGGAAGAAAAATGAATCACATTGTCGGGGCTATTGATTAATCAAACCGCCTTAAGTATAATAGACATGTATAAACGACTTATCCCATCAATTGGTAGTTCCAACGTCAATCCTATCTGAAAACGTTTGTCACAGGAGGAGAAGCATGAAAAGAAGAATTGGCATACTTACCGGGGGCGGAGACTGCCCCGGCCTGAACGCGGTCATTCGCGGCGTGGTGGAGGTTTGCTCCAAGGCTGATATCGAAGTCGTGGGCCTGATCGGCGGCTGGCGCGGCGCGCTGTACGGTGAGCATCGCGTCCTCACCCCCGAAGATGTGGAAGGCATCCAGACCATGGGCGGCACGATCATCGAGTCATCCCGCACCAACGTGAAGAAGACGCCCAACGGCCCCCAGATGGTGATCGACACTATGAACAAGCTGGGCCTTGAAGCCCTCGTCGCCATCGGCGGGGACGACACCCTCGGCGTGGCGAACTTTTTGCGCAAGGAGCACGGCGTGAACGTCGTCGGCGTTCCCAAGACCATCGACAATGACCTTTCCTGCACCGACTTCACCTTCGGGTTCGACACTGCGGCGAACATCGCCATGGAGTGCATCGACCGCCTGCACACAACCGCCGCTTCCCATGCGCGCTGCTTCGTTGTGGAATGCATGGGCAGGGACTCCGGCTGGATTACGCTGTACGGCGGCTGGGCGGCGGACGCGCACATCATCGTCATCCCCGAGTTCCCCATGTCGATGGACGACATCATGGAAATCGTGAAGAAGCGTTACAACCGCGGCAAGCGCTACACGGTCATCGCCGTTGCCGAAGGCGTGGAAATCGAAGGCCTGGAGCAGGGTGACCTGGGCGTGGACGCTTTCGGCCACCGCCTCCTTGTGAACAGCCAGCTGGCGAAGGACCTTGCCAAGGAAATCGAAAAGCGCATGCGCGCGGACGAGACGCTCGACGAAAAGCGCAAGTATTTCGAGTGCAGGAGCCTCGTGCTGGGCCACCTGCAGCGCAGCGGCGCGCCTTCCGCCTTCGACCGCATCCTCGGCTCCCGCATGGGCGTCAAGGCCGGCGAACTGGTGGTGGCGAAGGACTATGGCAACATGGTTGCCCTGCGTGGAACGGAAATCGTCAAGGCCGATCTGGACATGGCCGTTTCCGTCCGCAAGGACGTTCCCGCTTCCCTTTACGAAGCCTGCAGGTACTACTTCCGTTAACCAAACTGTTTATAACTCCCGCGCTGATTTGCCGCGGGAGTTTTTCATTTTTGGGCATAATGAGTTTGAAAGGAGGTGCAAAGATGGCCAACAACAAAAAGAACAAGAACCAGCAGAATAATCAGCAGCAGAACAACAACCTGCTGAAGGGCGGAAAGAAAACCCCCGACACGCTCAACAACTTTACCGGAGTAGGCCGGTACGGCGAAAAACCCACGGACGATTTTTAACGGATAAGCAGTTAAAAAGGCATCCCCCGCAACGGGGGATGCCTTTCTCGGTCGGTCGGGTGAAGGGTTACCAGTTCTGCGTGCTTTGGTTCTGCATGGTGCGGCTGATGTTGCCGTACTTCTGCTTTGCCTGATCGACTTTCTGGGTCTCCGCCATGGGCGTGGGGTACAGCCCGCGGCTGTGCAGTTCGCAGAATACGTCAAACTGAATGCTGTGTTCGTCGTTGAGAATGTCCATCAACGTCTTTTTCAAGACGGGGTCGGCGCACTCGTTGGCAAAGGTGTTGTAGTTCGAGGTCAGGTGTTTTTCGGTATGAAGCGCGTCAAACAGAAGCTCCTTGTCGGTGTAGGTCTGGGTCTGGTTGGTTGGCTGCATTTGGCACCTCCTAGTTCAGCTGGTTGTAAAGAATGTTGAAATGCTGCTGGTGCTTATCCGCGATGGCGTTGAACTTGTCCCTGATGCACTGGTCTGCGGTGCTGTTCGCCAGCATGCGGAATTTTTTAACCTCTAGCTCCTCCGAACTCAAGAGGTCATTCAGAGCGCTCAGTTCTTTTTCTGTGAGATTCGCCATACTTCTTTTAGCCTCCTTTTGGTTGATGGGCATAGTATCCCACCGTTTTTCGGGCTTTATCCGTTGCGAAAATCGATTGTGAAAGGCTTGTCCGACCCTTCGCGAATGATCGTACTCAAAAAATGATACCACCCGATATAGTTCGGAATATACCGAACAAATATCAAAAATTGGCACAGTATATTGCGTAAAAATCCGAAAAAAACATTGTCTTGCCCCGGCGGATGTTTTATAATAGCCACATCAGATGACAACCACTTGAAACCGGAGGTACCCCGCAATGGAGATTTTAGAGCAGCGCATCCTTAAGGACGGCGCAGTCAAGGAAGGCGGCATCCTTAAGGTGGACAGCTTTCTGAATCACCAGTGCGACATTCAGCTTTACAACGAAATGGGCAAGGCCTTCGCCGCCCACTTCAGCGGAAAAAACATTACCAAAATTCTCACCATCGAGGCTTCGGGCATCGGCATCGCCTGCATTGCCGCCCAGTACTTCAACTGCCCGGTGGTCTTCGCCAAAAAGGCCAAATCTCTGAATTTAGACGGTTCTCTCTATACAGCTTCCGTCCATTCCTACACCTACGATAAAGAATACACCATCACCGTTTCCAGCAAATTCGTTACGAGTTCGGACACGGTGCTGTTGATTGATGACTTTCTTGCCAACGGGCAGGCGATGCTGGGCCTGATCGACATTGTGAAAAAAGCAGGCGCGGAGCTGGCCGGCGTGGGCATCGTCATCGAAAAGGGCTTCCAAACAGGCGGCGAGCAGCTTCGCAGCATGGGCATTGACCTTTGCTCGCTTGCGATTATTGATGAGATGCGCCCGGGCTTCATCCGGTTCAGGAAAGATTGACGAGCATCACATGGTGCAGTCCCCCAAAGGGATAACATATCAAAAACGGAACATTCAGGAGGAAAGAGAAAAATGAAAAAGCTGCTGGCCGTTCTGATGGCCGCCGCCATGCTGTTTGCCTTTGCCGGCTGCGGAAACAACGCCGAAAAGCCGAACAACAACGCCGTAACCCCCAACAACAGCAACAACAACGGCACGGATTCCGCCGAACTGACCCTTGAGAACATCAAGCTCGGTTTCATCTACATCGGCGACGCTTCTGACAAGGGCTATTCCTACACCCACATTGCCGGCGCCAGCAAAATGCAGCAGGAACTCGGTCTTCGCGATGACCAGATCGTCTCCAAGTACAACATCACCGAAGACTCCAACTGCGAAGTGGCTATCAACGAGCTGATCGAAGCCGGCTGCAACGCCATCTTCGGCACCAGCTTCGGTTACGAGAACTACATGCTCGCCGCCGCCGCCGAGCATCCGGAAATCGAGTTCTTCCACGCTTCCGGCTACCAGGCAGCGTCCAGCGGTCTTGCCAACATGCACAACTACTTCGGCAACATCTACGAAGCCCGTTACCTTGCCGGCATCGCCGCCGGTCTGAAGACCAAGACCAACAAGCTGGGCTATGTCACCGCCATGCCCTTTGCCGAGTGCATCAGCGGCTTCACCGCCTTCTACCTTGGCGCCAAGTCCGTCAACCCCGACGTGACGCTGGAAGTCATGTACACCAACTCCTGGAACGACCCCACCAAGGAAGCCCAGGTTGCTCAGGCCCTCATCGACATGGGCTGCGACGTGCTCGGTCAGCACGCAGACTCCACCGCCACCCAGACCACCGCGGAAGCCAACGGCGTCTGGTCCGTGGGCTATAACGCCGACATGGAAGAAGCCGCTCCCAACGCCGTTTTGACCTCTGCCGTCTGGGATTGGAGCCAGTTCCTCATCAAGGCCGTTAAGGCGATGGTCGCGGGCGAAGCCCTTGGTCATGACTTCACCGCCGGTCTTGCCGAAGGCTTTGTGAACATTGCTCCTTTGAACGAAGCCCTCGTGGCCGAAGGCACCGCCGAAGCCATCGAAGCCGCCCGCCAGAAGATCCTTTCCGGCGAAGTCCACGTGTTTGACGGTCCCCTCGTCACCGTGGACGGCGAAACCGTCGTTCCCGCCGGCGAGTTCTTTGTGGAACCCCAGAGCGCTCCCTCCTGGGACTACATCATCGAAGGCATCCACGTCAACCAGTAACGGTTTCTATCGCGTTTGCCGACCCGAAGCGCCCGTGCAGCTATCGCGCGGGCGCTGGGTCGCGAAAAAGCTTTTTCAGGACCGCGCCGACGGTACAGTCGGCTTTTCTCAATCCGTGATATCATGATTTTATTGAAAGCAGGTGCTTTATGACGACCGAACACTCCAACGCCATAGAGCTGAGAAACATTTCGAAGACATTCGGCTCCGTCGTCGCCAACGACGGGGTGACCATGGACGTGCGCCGGGGCGAAATTCTCGCGCTTTTGGGCGAAAACGGCTCCGGAAAAACCACGCTGGTCAACATGCTGGCGGGTATTTACTATCCGGACAGCGGTGAGATTCTGGTCAAAGGCGAACCGGCGAACATCCGCTCCCCCAAGGACGCCTTTGCTCTGGGCATCGGCATGGTGCATCAGCATTTGAGGCTGGTGGACGTGCTCACCGCCGCCGAAAACATCGTACTCGGCCTTCCGGGCGGACTGCACGTCAAGCGGAAGGAGCTTTCCAAAAGGATCCGCGAAATCGCGGACAAGTACGGGTTCGACATCGACCCCGACAAGAAGATTTACGACATGTCCATCGGCGAGAAGCAGACCGTTGAGATTTTGAAGGTGCTTTATCGCGGTGCGGATATATTGATTCTGGACGAACCCACCGCCGTTCTGACCCCGCAGGAGACGGAACGGCTGTTTGACGTTCTGCGCAGGATGAAGGAGGACGGCAACTCCATCATCATCATCACCCACAAGCTCAACGAAGTGCTCGCCATTTCGGACAGGGTGGCGGTACTGAGAAAGGGCCAGTGCGTCGCCACGCTGGAAACCAAGGACGTGGACGCCCAGACCCTCACCACCGCCATGGTGGGCCATTCGGTGCGCCTTTCCATCCACCGCCCCGAGTGCTATGCCACCGAGGACTGCCTGCGCGTGGTCGGGCTGACCTGCGTGGACCACGAAGGGGTCAAAAAGCTGTCCGACGTCAGCTTCCGCTTAAAGCGGGGCGAAATTCTGGGCGTTGCTGGCGTTGCCGGCAGCGGTCAGCGCGAGCTTTGCGAGGCCATCACCGGTCTGTACCCCGTCAAGTCCGGCAAAATTCTTCACGTGCTGGACGACAGGCCGGAAAGCATCGTGGGAAAATCCCCCTACGACATCGCCAAAATGGGCATCCGTTCCGCCTTCGTGCCGGAGGACCGTCTGGGCATGGGCCTGGTTGCCGGTCTTGACATGGTGGACAACATGATGCTCAAGAACTACCACGAGTCCAAGGGCATTTTCGTGGACCGCAGGACCCCAAAACAGGTGGCGGAGGATTTGATCGACAAGCTGGGCATCGTTGCGCCGGACGTCAGCACCCCCGTTTCCCGCCTTTCCGGCGGCAACGTGCAAAAGGTGCTTTTGGGGCGCGAAATCATCTCCGGCCCGTCGGTGCTGGTGGTGGCATACCCCGTGCGCGGGCTGGACATCAACTCCTCCCACATCATTTACGACCTTTTGAACGAGCAGAAGCAGAATGGCGTCGGCGTGCTGTTCGTCGGCGAGGATCTGGACGTGCTGATGGAGCTGTGCGACAGGTTGATGGTGCTGTGCGGCGGCAAGGTTTCGGGCATTGTGGACCCGCGGTACGTCACCAAGGAAGAAATCGGCCTTCTGATGATGCAGGCGCCGGATAAAAAACGCAGGGAAGGAGAGGCCCAATGAGCAAAACCCAACACGCAAACGGCCACGCGGCAAAGGTGAAGGAGCCTTTCCTCCGCATGGTCAAGCGGGAGGACCTTCCCAGAACCAAGGCTGTCCTCATCCGCGTTATCGCCGTACTGGGCGCGCTGCTGTTCGGCGGACTGCTGATTCTCGCTCTGGGGCACAACCCCGTGGCGGTGTACGCGGACATGATCAAAGGCAGCCTGGGCGGCGCCACCGTACTCAAGGAAACCATCCGCATGGCGATTCCCCTGCTGATTGCCGCGCTGGCCATCTCTCTGGCGTTTCGGATGCGCTTTTGGAACATCGGCGCCGAGGGGCAGATCCTCGCCGGCGCCATCGCAGCGAGCTATTTCGCCCTGTTCTGCTATGACGCCATGCCCTCCTGGCTGCTGCTCATCGTTATGTGCGTCGCCGGCATGGTGGCAGGCGGGCTATATGGACTTCTGCCCGCGATTTTCCGTGCCAGATGGAACACCAACGAAACCCTTTTCACCCTGATGCTGAACTACATCGCGCTGTGCCTGTTGAAATACCTGCAAAGCGGTCCCTGGAAGGACCCCACGATGCGCGGCTTCCCGAAAATCGCCATGTTTGACGCCGCAGCAAGGCTTCCCAAGGTGTTCGGCGTGCATATCGGCTGGATCATCGCCATCGTTTTGGTGGTGGCGGTGTACGTTTACCTGACCCGCACCAAGCACGGGTACGAAATCGCCGTCGTTGGCGAAAGCAGCAACACCGCGCGCTACGCCGGCATCAAGGTGGGCAAGGTCATGATGCGCACCATGGCGATTTCCGGTGCGCTGGCGGGGCTGGTGGGCTTTTTGCAGGTGTCCGGCGCGGACTATACCCTCACGGAAATGACCGCCGGCGGCACAGGATTTACGGCGATCACCGTCGCGTGGATGTCCAAACTCAACCCGTTTTTGATGGTGCTGGTGTCCTTCTTCATCGCCGTGCTGGAAAAGGGCGCGGGCAGGATCCAGACCACCTTCAAGATTCCATCCTCGGCGGCGGATGTTCTGACAGGCATTGTGCTGTTCTTCCTGCTGGGGTGCGAGTTCTTCATCAATTACCGGCTTGTCTTCCGTAAAAAGGGGGAAAAGAAGCATGGATAACATCGTCAATCTCATCAACGCCGCGGTGCTGGCGGGCGCGCCTTTGCTCTTCGGCACGCTGGGCGAAATCCTAACGGAAAAGTCCGGCAATCTGAACCTTGGCGTCGAGGGCATGATGTTCATGGGCGCGGTTTCCGGCCTTGCATCCTCGATGTTTGCGGAAAAGCTCTTTGCTTCGGGCGCGGCGCTGCCCATCGCGCTGTTTGCGATACTGGGTGCCTTCCTGTTCGGGGCGCTGGGCGCGCTGATGTACAGCTTTTTGACCGTCACGCTCCGCGCGAACCAGAACGTCACGGGCTTG
>JBMNTW010000075.1:0-7767 GCA_050945935.1 Christensenellales bacterium | reverse complement strand
CTCCATCTCCTCTTCGGTGCCCGTCCATACCCGGATGCAATCCTTCCCCGTTCCCACCGCGATGCCGCATTGAAGCAGTTCAATTGCGGCACGGTCGGGGGCGGGGATTTTGATGTCTAGATACGGCCCTTCACCCTGTGCGGCTGAAAAACCGTTCGCGTTGAGCAAAAGAACGGCTTTTCGCAGCGTCTTTTCCGCCATGCTGCGCCATTTTTCCACGTTTTCAGGGTCGCGGATGGCGGCGAGTATCGCGGCTGTGGCTGCCCTGTCCGGCGGGGGGATTTTGTGCTTTTCGCAGACTCTTTTCAGCTCTTTTGCCGTTTCCTTCGGAGCAATCAACGCCCAGGCGTTGACGCCCAGCAGCCCGAAGCACCTGCCCAAATCGTAAAGGAGCACGGCATTTTCCTGCAATGTCGGCTTTTCCTCCCGCAGAAGGAAACTGCGGTCCATCACTTCGATCCCTTCGAAAACATACGCCGCCGCGGGGCAGCAGCTAAGGCAAAGGTTCGCTTCCGAAACGCCAAACAGTTCCGCAGCGGCATGGGTCAGTTCCTTTGCCTGTTCCGCTTCCCGAAGGGACGCTGCGGCGCAGTCCTGCACAGCCGTAAGCACCGAAGCCGGCGGCGGATAGGGGCAACTGGAACCGTCCAGCCTTATGATATCCGAAATGCCCAGCAGTTCCTCTTTTTTTCTGGCTTCTTTCACTGATGGATTTGTCAAAAACATGGCATAATATCCTCTATATAGGCCCTATTGCCTTGACACCCGTTGTCGCCTGACATTATAATGCAATCGGGACAGGCGTTGTTTCAACGTCATTTTCGCATGCGCCTGCCCGGCCAAGCAAAATGCTTCCCATTCTGCAGATATACAATACACAGGAGGTTCCAAAGCATGGCAAAGACTATGACCATCGACGGCAATACCGCTGCCGCCCATGTGGCGTATGCATTTTCCGACGTTGCCGCCATCTATCCCATCACTCCCTCCTCGCCTATGGCTGAATCCATGGACGAATGGGCCGCTAACGGCCGCAAGAACCTTTTCGGCCAGACCGTCAAGATCTCCGAAATGCAGTCCGAAGGCGGCGCAGCCGGCGCCGTTCACGGCTCCCTTTCCGCCGGCGCCCTGACCAGCACGTTCACCGCTTCTCAGGGTCTGCTCCTGATGATTCCCAAC
Source organism: Christensenellales bacterium (assembly GCA_050945935.1). GTDB lineage: Bacteria > Bacillota > Clostridia > Christensenellales > CALWSW01 > CALNBC01. The sequence continues at coordinate 6,588 of JBMNTW010000075.1, read as the reverse complement.
ATGTACAAGATCTCCGGCGAGCTTCTGCCATGCGTGTTCCACGTGTCTGCTCGTGCTCTCGCCGCCCATGCTTTGTCCATCTTTGGCGATCACAGCGACGTTATGGCATGCCGCCAGACCGGCTTTGCCCTGTTGGCCTCCTCTTCCGTGCAGGAAGCGATGGACCTTGCCCTTGTTTCGCACCTGTCCACCCTGGACGCGAAGGTGCCCTTCGTCCACTTCTTTGACGGTTTCCGCACCTCTCACGAGATTCAGAAGATCGAAGCCATCGACTATGAGGACATGGCGAACCTCGTGAACTGGGACGCCATCGAAGAGTTCCGCAAGAAGGCCCTCAACCCCGAGCATCCCTACCTGAAGGGCACCGCCCAGAACCCCGACATTTACTTCCAGAATCGCGAAGCCGCCAACCGCTTCTATCTCCAGGTTCCCGGTATCGTTCAGAAGAACATGGATAAAGTCGGCGAGCTGACCGGCCGCAAGTATCACCTGTTTGACTATGTGGGCGCGCCCGATGCCGAAAACATCGTCATCTCCATGGGCTCCTCCTGCGACGTGCTGGACGAAACCGTTGCCTACCTGAACAAGCGCGGCGGCAAGTACGGCGTCATCAAGGTCCGCCTGTACCGCCCCTTCTCCGCAGAGCATTTCCTGGCTGCGATCCCCGCTTCCTGCAAGCGCATCGCGGTGCTCGACCGCACCAAGGAACCCGGCTCCTTCGGCGAACCCCTTTATACCGACGTCTGCTCCGTGCTGATGGATGCCGGCCGCGGCGACATTCGCGTCATCGGCGGCCGCTACGGCCTCGGTTCCAAGGAGTTCACCCCCACCATGGCGAAGGCCGTGTTCGACAATCTCGAAGGCGAGATGAAGAACCACTTCACCGTGGGCATCGTGGACGACGTGACCAACACTTCCCTGCCCCTGGGCGAGAAGATCAACGCCGCTGCGGAAGGCACCTACTCCTGCAAGTTCTATGGTCTCGGCTCTGACGGCACCGTCGGTGCGAACAAGAACTCCATCAAGATCATCGGCGACCATACGGACATGTACGCCCAGGCGTATTTCTCCTATGACTCCAAGAAGTCCGGCGGCTTCACCGTTTCGCACCTGCGCTTCGGCAAGAAGCCCATCCAGTCCCCGTATCTGATCGACCATGCGGACTTCGTTGCCTGCCATAACCCCTCCTACGTCACCCGTTATGACATTACGGGCGCTGCGAAGGAAGGCGGCGTGTTCCTGCTGAACAGCCCCTGGAACACCATCGAGGAGCTGGAAGCCAACCTGCCCGCCTCCATGAAGAATGACATTGCCAGGAAGAAACTGCGCTTCTTCAATGTGGACGCCATCTCTGTGGCGCGTTCCGTGGGCATGGGCGGCCGCATCAACACCGTCATGCAGGCCTGCTTCTTCAACGTGGCCGGCATCATCCCCGCTGCCGAAGCCATCGACTACATGAAGCAGTACGCCAAGAAGTCCTACGGCAAGAAGGGCGACGCCGTCGTTCAGAAGAACTACGACGCCATCGACGCCGCCGTGGGCGCTCTGGTTGAAATCAAGTACCCCGAGTCCTGGGCCACCACCACCGAAGGCGCTGTGCCTGAGCGCGTGGAAGCCACCGAATACTTCGAGGACGTCATCGCTCCCATCCTGGCCCAGCGCGGCGACGATCTGCCCGTGTCCAAGTTCCTTGGCCATGAGGACGGCTCCATCCCCGTGGGCACCACCAAGTACGAGCGCCGCGGCATCGCCGTGGAAGTGCCCGTCTGGCAGGCGGAAACCTGCATCCAGTGCAACCGCTGCTCCATCGTCTGCCCGCACGCCACCATCCGTCCCTTCCTCATCAAGGACGGCACCGAAGTGCCCTTTGACACCAAGAAGGCCAACGGCAAGGAGTTCGAGGGTTACAACTTCCGCATCCAGATCGATCCCTACGACTGCACCGGCTGCGGCAACTGCGTGATGTCCTGCCCCACCGTGGACAAGGGCACCCTCAAGCTCGCTCCCTTTGAAGAGGTCAAGGACCGCGAAGATGCGAACTGGCAGATCTGCATCAACCTGCCCAGGCCGGATCTTTCCAACGTCAACCCCAACAACGTCAAGAACAGCCAGTTCCTCCAGCCGCTGTTCGAGTTCTCCGGCGCCTGCGCGGGCTGCGGCGAAACGCCTTACATCAAGCTCATCACCCAGCTGTTCGGCGACCGCATGATCATCGCCAACGCCACGGGCTGCTCCTCCATCTATGGCGGTTCCGCCCCCACCGCGCCCTACACCGTCAACGAAAAGGGTCACGGCCCCGCATGGGCGAACTCCCTGTTCGAAGACAACGCCGAGTTCGGCTTCGGCATCAACCTCGCCATCAAACAGCGCCGTCAGAAGCTGGCTGACCTGGTGAAGGATCTCGCCGAGCATACCGACAACGCGGAAGACAAGGCCGCCTGCGAAGAATGGCTTGCCAATATGGACGATGCCAAGATCTCCCGCACCGCGGGCGAAAAGGTGCTCGCCGCCGCCAAGAAGGGCGAAAACTGCGAGACCTGCAAGGCCATCGTTTCCATGGCGGACCTGCTCACCAAGAAGTCCGTCTGGATCTTCGGCGGCGACGGCTGGGCTTACGACATTGGCTACGGCGGTCTGGACCACGTGATCGCCCAGGGCGAGGACGTCAACATCCTGGTGATGGACACCGAAGTGTACTCCAACACCGGCGGTCAGTCCAGTAAGGCTACCCCCACCGGCGCCATCGCGAAGTTCGCCGCCGGCGGCAAGCAGGTGAAGAAGAAGGACCTCGGCGCCATCGCCATGACCTACGGCTATGTGTACGTTGCGTCCATCAGCATGGGTGCCGACCCTGCCCAGGTGGTCAAGGCCATCACCGAAGCGGAAGCCTACAAGGGCCCGTCCCTCATCATCGCCTACTCCCCCTGCATCAACCACGGCATCAACATGGGCCGTTCCCAGGCGGAAGCCAAGGCGGCGGTGGAAGCCGGCTACTGGCACACCTACCGTTACAACCCCACCCTGGCCGAAGAAGGCAAGAACCCCTTCATTCTGGACAGCAAGCCCCCGAAGGCCGATTACAAGGACTTCATCATGGGCGAGGTGCGCTACGCATCTCTGGCGAAGCTCTTCCCCGAAACTGCCGAGACCCTCTTCGAGAAGGCCGACAAGGAAGCCAAGGAGAAGCGTGCTTACTACGAGAAGCTGGCTGACAAGTAATCCCCGATACATTCCCCAAAGGGCGCGAAACTCTCGCGCCCTTTTTCTTTTGATGCGCTCCCTGCTATCCGCAAACTTTTCACGCAGTCTCAACCGCTCTTCACCCCAATTTTGAGCATCAGTTAAATTTACCGTTGGTTGATTTGCATTATAGTAGCTGTTTTTTTACACAGGTGAGTAGTATAATACGTTCTAGTGCAGTTTTATGGAGGTATTACAGATGGCAAATCCCATCGTCACCATCGAGATGGAAAACGGCGGCACGATCCGCGCAGAACTTTATCCGGACATTGCTCCCCAGTCCGTGGCGAACTTTGTTGACCTTGTGAAAAAGGGCTTTTATGACGGGCTGATCTTCCACCGCGTCATCAAAGGCTTCATGATTCAGGGCGGCTGCCCGCTTGGCAACGGCACCGGCGGGCCGGGATACACCATCAAGGGCGAGTTCGCTCAGAACGGCTTCCAGAATGATTTGAAGCACACCCGCGGCGTGCTTTCCATGGCGCGCTCCGCGCACCCCGATTCCGCCGGAAGCCAGTTCTTCATCATGACGGACGACGCCCCCCACCTTGACGGCGCCTATGCCGCCTTTGGCAAGGTGACGGACGAGGAAAGCCTTGCCGTGGTGGACGGAATCGTTTCCGCCCGCACGCCCAGGAGCGAACTCAACGCCGGCAAGCACCCTTACGCCATCCGCGACGACGACGGGAACCCCGTTGAAGTGCATCAGGGGAATGTTGACATGCCCCTTTCGCCCCAAAAAATCAAACGAATGACCGTGATTAACGCTTAACCGCTCTTTTAAAAGAGGCGGATGCTGTTTGCACCCGCCTTTTTTTGAGAAATCAAAGCGTTCTGGAGTATGCATGAATAAGAACAAGCTTTGGACCAAGGACTTTACCATCATCACCTGGGGAACCGTCATTTCCATGCTGGGAAGTGCCGTTTCCAACTTCGCGATGGGACTTCTCGTGTACGATAACACGGAATCCACCATGCTTTACGCGCTGTTCTTTGTGGCCGTGTTTCTGCCCCAGCTCGCCGCGCCCCTGATTGCCGGCCCGTTCCTTGACCGGTTTTCCAGAAGGAAGACCATCTACACGCTGGACTTCATCAGCTCCGGCATGTACTTCCTGGTCGCCCTTTCGGTGAAGCTGAACTTCTTCAACTATTATGTGTACATCATCCTCGCACTGGTGGCGGGCGCCATCAACGCGATTTACACCGTCGCCTACGACAGCTTCTACCCTGATTTGATCAGCGAGGGCAACTTTTCCAAGGCCTATTCCATCAGCAGCCTGATTTACCCTCTGGCGAACACCATCATGGTGCCGCTGGCGGGCTGGGCGTATGAGACCATCGGCCTTGCGCCCCTCTTCCTGTTCAACGCGGTAACCTACATGCTCGCCGCGATTTTTGAAACCCGGATTTCCAAAACCGCGGAAAAACACCACAGGATTCAGTCCTCGGCGGCTTATCACCTGAAGCAGTACTGGGAGGACTTCAAGGAAGGCGCTTCCTACCTTCGCCGCGAAAAGGGCCTTTTGACCATCACGATGTACTTCGTCGTTTCCATGTTCACCGGCATGGCGATGAACGTGGTGTTCCTGCCCCACTTCAAGACCACGCCCGGTCTGACCGTTGCCATGTATACCATGGTGATGGCCATGTCCACCGTGGGCAGGCTTGTGGGCGGGTTCATCCACTACCGCTTCAAGTACCCCACGCATTTGAAGTATACCATCGCGGTGTTCGTATACATCACGATTTCGGTGCTGGACGGCGCGCTGCTCTTCATGCCCGTGCCCGTGATGATGGCAATCTGCTTCACCACCGGCCTATTGGCGGTGACTTCCTACAACATCCGCATTTCCTCCACCCAGAACTACATCCCGAACGATATGCGCGGGCGTTTCAACGGCCTTTTTCTGATGATTACCACCATCGGCTCTCTGTTTGGGCAGCTTGTGGCGGGTGCGCTGGGCGAGTTCATGGATGCCCCCTACGTGATGGCCTGCTTCATGGCGCTGAACATCCTCGGTGTGATCGTCATCATGCTCCCCAGGGGAAAACACGTCAAGGCGATTTACAACCGGGATATTTAAGCATCTTCATCAAGCGCTAAAGCGGCTTCGGGAACTTCCCAGAGCCGCTTTTTTGCTCCCCAGTCGGTTGTGTTGACCTCCCCCTGTTGAGACCTCCCCAGTACGCTGTGTTGACCAAAACAACGAAGAAAAGCGGCCCTGTGATGCTACAGGACCGCTTTTTGCATCGTTTCGCGCGCATTACAGGAAGCGCTTGAGCAGTAAGACGATGATAATCACGGCGGCGACGGCGAAGCCAATGATGCGCATCGTCTTTTTCAGCGCTTTGGTCTCCTCCTCGCTGCGGGTGGGTGTGTAATACCGCGATTTCAGTTCCCCCTTGCAGAAGGGGCATTCCGTCATATGGTCCAGCACTTCCTTTTGGCAGTGCGGGCAGATCACCACATGCTTTCTGATGCTTTTTTGCCAGCTGTTGCTCATCGGCTGCCTCCGTTCTAAAAGCGGGGGCGGCACCAATGCCGCCCCCAACGATTATCTTAACCAGATTTCGGTGCAGAACAGTGTGAAAAGCACCATTCCCGCAACGATAACCCCCGCCACCACCATCGCAGCCGCGATGGCAGAGCGCATGAACCGCCAAAGGTCCTTGCCGTAAAGCTCATCTGCATCGGTCTGCAGAGGAGTTCCCGCATCGTCTACCCTTGGTGTCCGCCTTTCCACGTAACCGGGCATGCCGGGTACGTTCATGTTCGCGATGATGCGACCGTCGTCATCATCATAGGTTTTCTTTTTTCTTTTCATCAGGTACCATCGGCGTTACTTCGCCGCTTCGGTCGGGTTTTCTTCCTTCTTCACGACTTCTCCGCCGTCTTTCGGAAGCCTTCCGCCGTTTGCCATGACTTCCTTGTCGTACAGATGGCAGACCACGGAGTGGCCGTTTTCCATCGTAATCTCCTTGGGAGTCACAGACTTGCAGATTTCCATGCATTCCCTGCAGCGGGTGTGGAATTTGCAGCCGGAAGGAGGATTGGCGGGAGAGGGAATGCTTCCTTCCAGGATGATGCGTTCCATCTTGATGGTGGGGTCCGGCATGGGGATGGCCGAGAACAGCGCCTTGGTGTACGGATGCAGGGGATTTTTGAAAATCTCTTCCTTATCCGCGTACTCCACCAGATTACCCAGGTACATAACGCCCACAGTGTCCGAAATGTGTTCCACAACGGACAGGTCGTGCGAAATGAACAGGTAGGTCAGGCCGTACTCGTCCTGCAGATCTTCAAGAAGGTTGATGATCTGCGCCTGAATGGAAACGTCCAGAGCGGAA
>JBMNTW010000074.1:0-7819 GCA_050945935.1 Christensenellales bacterium | reverse complement strand
CCGCCGCGATGGGCAGACCGCCGCGGGGCACTTCGCGCCCGGTGACGGCGTTGATGAGCTGTTTTTCACCGCCCTGGGGGTACTTGGTCTGAAGTTCGGCGACGGATACGCCTTCGTACTTCTCAACTGCCTTCTTCATCGCCGCGATGGCGTCGGGCTTGTTGTTCTCAATGCCGATGATGCACACGGGCGCACCGGAAGCCTTCTTCAAAAGGGCGGCGCCGAGAGCAATCTTGTCGCTGTGCTCCAGCATCATCCGGTGGTCGCTGGTCAGATACGGCTCGCACTCTGCGCCGTTTAGAATCAGGTAATCCACCTTCTGTTCGGGCTTGACGGCATACTTGACGTGGGCAGGGAACGCGGCTCCGCCCATGCCGACGATACCGGCTTCCAGAATAATCTTTTTGATTTCATCCTGGGAGAGGGACTCGAGAGTGCCTTTGGGCTGTACCGAAGGGTCGAGCTCGTCTTTTCCGTCGTTCTCGATTACAACGGACATCACATTGGTTCCGTTGACATGGGGGCGCGGTTCCACTGCAATGACCTTGCCGGAAACGCTGGCGTGGATAGGCGCGGAAACGAATCCGCCCGGTTCGCCGATCAGCTGGCCGAGCAACACGCGATCACCCACAGCCACACAGGGCTTGCATGGCGCACCGATGTGCTGCGACATCGGGATGACGACCACCGCCGGCGAAAACTCGCGCAGCGCCGCATCCTTAGAGAGGGGCTTCCCCTCGTGCTGCTTGTGCAGAGGGTGGACGCCTCCCTTGAAGGTAAGGGCTTTCAAACAACTACACCTGCCTTAAAATAGATTGATGTTGAGGAATCGAATGATTGCGAAGTCTCAAACTCATATTCAAATATAACTTCTGGAGCGGACTTAGTCAACCGTAGTATGCAGATTGATGCGAATTGATCAACAGTCAAGAAATATATGTAAAGAATAGCACATCCCGCCCGATAATCACACCCAAAATGTCCTTTTTCCCAAAAATTTCTGTCAGCCTTCATCGCGCGTTCCTTCTTTTGTGTTTTTATATTTATACAGTAATTATCAATCGTATCCAGCGCAAATGGAGTTTCTTCTTTTATATAAGGTACATAAAAAGCCGCCCCCTGTTTGGGAAGCGGCGTGATAAAAATCGCTTCGTTTAACTAGCGGGACGGCCGTTTTGCCTTCAGGCTGGAAAAATACCTGCGGTTGTGCTCCACGCTGGGGTCGTTGGGCTTGAACGTGCCGGCAAGCTCGTTGTGCTCCGCGGCCAGGTCAAATAGACCCAGCTTGTCGTAGCAGATGGCAAGCTCAATGTTCGGAATGTACCCCCAGCAGTCCTCCTTGAAAAAGCCCCAGCTTTTCGGCTTTTGCGCCGTTGCGGCGAGCTTGAACCAGTAGACTGCCCTTTGGTAGTCACCCTTCGACTTGTAAAAATACCCCAGCGAGCAGCACGCTTCCGCCCGGGGCGTGTCGTACACGAAGCTGCGCAGCAGGGCGAGCTGCTGCTGTTCCGGCTGGTTGACCCTGGCATAGCAGAGGGCAAGGTCGTTGCAGGCGGAAATGTTGTCCTCCACCCAGCCTTTGCCGGAGTCCAGAAACAGCCGGTAGTGATGGATCGCATCTTCGTACCTGCCGTGGTCCTTCAGCTCTCTGGCGTAATAGTAAAGCCCCCTGGGTGAAAGCTCCCTTCCTTCCGCAATCGCCCTTTCGTAGATTTTCAGGTTTCTGTCCGAGGAGCCTTTGTGCTTTTTCTTGGCGTGGGTTACGCAGATGTCCGTTTCGATGATGTTTCCGTTGGACGCGATGTATTCGTGAACGGGCTCCACCCACCGGAACCCCCTTTCCCTTTTGACCAGGCGCTCCCTATAAAAGCTGAAGGTCACGTTCCCGCTGGCATCAAAACCGGTGTTGTATTTCATCATTACGCCGTCCACAGACGGGTCCAAATTCTGCTTCAGCGCTTTGAGCTTTTTTCGGTCTTCGGGAAGGAGGATGTCGTCGGCGTCCAGCCACAGGATGTAGTCCTTCGTCGCCTGCTCAAAGGAAAAGTTGCGCGCTTTGGAAAAGTCGTCCACCCACGCGAAGTCCAGCACCTTGTCGGTGTATTTTCGGGCGATTTCCCTGGTTCTGTCCGTGGAACCGGTGTCCACGATGATGATTTCATCCACAAGATCATAAACGGAGGACAGGCAGTTTTCCAGCTGGTCCTCTTCGTTTTTGACGATCATGCACAGGCTGATGGTTTGCATTGATTCACCCCCGCGGCAAAGTCTGCCTGAAACCAGTATATGGACTCACCCCGGGATGGTGCGAAAACGCCGGCGAAGTAACGGGCGTTTTCGATTGAGGGAACGCCCGAAAAAAAGATTTCTGCTACCCTTCCAATCAAACACAAATCGTTGATTATTCCCCAAAACGCCCTTTTTCATACAGCAAAAACCAAAAAATTCCCGTGTTTTTCGCCCCGATCCGTTCCTATCGGCCAGAATTCTTACGCATTTGCGGGTTCAGGCGTTTGACAGAATAACAACTCGTATGCTAGTATTGGGTTGTCACAATCGGGAACGGAAGCGAAACAGGCACAGCATGCAGGCAAAGCCAGTCCTCCTTGCAATCAAAGCCCCTGGTGTGCAACCGTTCGGAATGTGCAACTCTTGCGTGTACCCATTGGTTTTCCTTGTTTTGTCTGGCTTTGTCATCCTTGGGATCAACTGAAGACGGTTCCTTGTTTTACGCTGCGCCGAAATTGACTTTCGTTCCGGCTGCAGTGTTTTTTGTGCTGATTGAAACTCATTCGACTTGAAAGGAGCGAAAACGATGAAGAAAGTAACCGCGATGCTGCTGGCACTTGTGCTGCTTTTCGCCTTTACAGGCTGCGGCTCGCCCTCTTCGAAGCAGGGGGACGGAGCTGAAAAGACCCATCTGATTTTTGCGGACGTGGGCTGGGACTCCATCCTGTTCCACAACGCGGTGGCGGGCACGATAGCGGAAATCGTGTTCGGCTACACCTGGGAGGAGGTTTCCGGCTCCACGCCCATCACCTCGGAAGCTTTGAAGAAGAACGAAATCGACGTTCACATGGAAATGTGGTCGGACAACCTCGCCACCTATGCTTCAGACATCGAATCCGGCGCGTATTTGGAGCTGAGCGTCAACTTTGACGACAACTATCAGGGCTTCTACGTTCCGCGCTACGTCATTGAAGGCGACCCCGCGCGGGGCATTGAGGCGTCGGCTCCGGATTTGAAAACCGTCGAAGACCTGAAAAACTACGCCCACGTTTTCCCCGACCCTGAATCCCCCGGCAAAGGGAGGATTTTCGGCGGCATTCCCGGATGGGACATCACCGAGATCATGCGCAAAAAGGTGGAGTACTACGGGCTGAACGAGTACTACAACTACGTTCTGCCGGGCAGCGACGCCGCCATGAACGCGGCGCTCGTTTCCGCATGGGACAGGGGTGATCCCATCGTGGCGTATTACTGGGAGCCCACGTGGCTGCTGGGCATGTATGACTTTGTGCTGCTTCAGGACGCGCCCTATGAACCGGAGGGCTACCAGGAAGGAAAGACCGCCTGCCCGCCGGTGCGGGTGACGGTGTGCGTCAGCAACGCGTTCTACGAATCCAATCCCGAATTCTGCGCGTTTTTGAAGAACTACCGCACCTCCTCCGCATTGACCAGCGAGGCTCTGGCGCACATCCAGCAGACCGGCGACGATTACAAGGCCACCGCCAGATGGTTTTTGAAAAACCACCCCGAGCTCATCGACGCGTGGCTGACGGCGGAACAGGCCGAAGTCCTGAAAGCCGGACTGTGAGGTGCCGCGTATATGAAAGTTCCGACACATACGCTGCCCGCAACCGTGAATCGAGGTGATGCCGATGAACTGGCTCTTTGAGTTCCCCTTTACGGCGATGCCGGACGTCCAGGCCATCGACAGGGCCACGCGCTCCTTTGCCGCGGAAGCCTCCTGGTTCTTTGAGGACATCATCGGGGCGGGCCTGACCAGATTCGTCAACGCCATCAACAGCCTGCTCAACCACACTCCCTGGATCGTGCTCATCGCGCTGGTATTCGTGCTCGGGTGGAAAGCCAGGGGCAGGGTGATAAGCGGCATCATCTACGCTGCGATGCTGTTCTTCATCGGCGTGGTGGGGCTGTGGGGGCTGATGCTGATGACGCTTTCCATCGTCATCGCCAGCGTCATCATCGCGCTGGTTTTTGGCTTCCCCATCGGCATCCTGCTTTCCGGTTCCGACAGGGCAAACAACATCATGCGCCCCGTGATGGACACCATGCAGACCATGCCGGTGTTTGTGTACCTCATCCCCGCTCTGCTGTTTTTCGGCATGGGTTCCGCTTCCGCCGTCATCGCCACGGTGATTTACGCCATTGTGCCCGTCATCCGGCTTACGAGCCTTGGCATCCGGCAGGTGGACACCGAAGTGGTGGAAGCCGCCAAAGCCTTCGGCTCCACCCGGATGCAGACCCTTATCAAAGTGCAGATTCCCCAGGCGATGCCCACCATCATGGCCGGCGTGAACCAGACGCTGATGATGGCCATGGCAATGGTGGTCACCTGCTCGATGATCGGCGCACGCGGCTTGGGCAACGAGGTGCTCATCGCCGTCAACCGCACCGAAATCGGCAGAGGGCTGATTTCCGGCATTTCGGTCGTCATCCTGGCGGTTTTGCTGGACCGGCTGACCCAGGGCTGGTTCGGAAAAAAGAAGGCGCAGCCGAAGGAAAAGAAACTCCTCTCCTCCCTGAAACTCGCCTTCAGCAAAGCAGAAAAAAGCGCCGCCGCGGTCCAAACCTTAAAGGGGGACGAGCAGAATGCCTGAAACAAGCGACTACATCATTGAAGTAAAGGGCGTTTCCAAGCTTTATGGACCCAACAAGGCGGAAGCCGCGAAGATGATGCGAACAGGTGCCGAAAAGGACGAGGTTTACAAAAAGACCGGCACCACCATCGCCCTGTGGGACGTGAACCTCAGCATCAAACGAGGGGAAATCTTCGTCATCATCGGGCTGTCCGGCTCGGGGAAGTCCACCCTTGTGCGCTGTTTGAACCGGCTGCACAGGCCGACCAGCGGCCAGATCCTTTTTGAGGGGAACGACCTTTTGAAGCTCGGCAAGAAGGAGCTTCTGGAGTTCCGGCGTAAAAAGATTTCCATGGTGTTCCAGTCCTTCGGGCTGATGAGCCACAGAAACGTGCTCGGCAACGTCGCCTACGGCCTTGAAGTGCGGGGTATTCCCAAAGAGGAGCGGGAAAGAAAGGCAAAAGAGGTCATCGCCATGGTGGGGCTGGAAGGCTGGGAAAACCAGCCCTGCGAAAGCCTTTCCGGCGGCATGCGCCAGCGTGTGGGTATCGCCAGGGCTTTGGCGAGCGACCCTGAAGTGCTGCTGATGGACGAACCCTTCTCGGCTCTCGACCCGCTGGTGCGGCGTGATATGCAGTTTGAACTGCTGCAGATCCAGCGCAGGCTGGAAAAGACCGTGGTGTTCATCACCCACGACATCGACGAAGCCTTCAAACTGGGAGACACCGTCGCCATCATGCGGGACGGCAAGGTCATCCAGATCGATACACCGGAGCGCATGAGCGCCCAGCCTGCAGACGATTACGTGCGCCGCTTCATCGAAAGCGCGGATAAGTCCAGGGTGCTTTCGGCGAAAAACGTGATGATCACCCCCGCCAGCATCATCCGCATTTCGGACAGCCCCGCCTTCGCCCTGGGCGAAATGCGCAAAAACGGGCTTTCCACCGTGTATGTGCTGGACGAAAAGCTCCGTCTTTGCGGGATTTTGACGATAGACGAAGCCCTTCGCGCCCACAGCGAAAAGCTCGCCGTGGCGGACGTGATGCAAAGGGACATTCCCGTCTGCCAGCCCGATTCCCTTGTGGCGGAAATCATGCCCGCCGCGGCGGAAGCGAGCTATCCATTGGCCGTGGTGGACGACAAACAGCGCCTGGTGGGCATCGTCACCAAGGCGAACGTGCTCGCGGCGCTGATTTAACCTTTTTTTCGAACCCGACCATGCAAAAAGCCAGCTTTCGCTGGCTTTTCTTGCGTTGGACCGTTCGTCAGTCGGTGTGGATGACGCTCACCGGGCAGCCGTCCGCCGCTTCGGAAGCGCAATCCTCCTCGTCCTTCCCTTCGGGCTGATGATACACTTCAGCCTTACCGTCATCGTCGTTCATCCGGAAAATGTCCGGGCAGGTGGCGGCGCACAGCCCGCACTCGATACATCCGTCCCTGTCGATGGTGACTTTCATCTTCTGGCCCTTCCCTTTCTTACTTATTGCTAAGAACCTTTGTGTTAAAAACAACCGTCAACTGCATTTTGAACGGTTCATAGCCAAAAACCGCATGGGGCTTCTTCGCGGGCATCACCAACGATTCGCCCGCTTCCAGAATGTACTCCACTCCGTCCACCGTGAACATGCCCTTGCCCTCCAGCACCGTGACCAGCGCGTCGCCGCTGGACTCGTGGGTGCTGATTTCCTCGCCCTTGTCGAAGGCGAACAGGGTGATGCTCACCGCACGGTTCTGCACCAGCGTCTTGCTGACCACCTGACCGGGCAGGATTTCCACCAAGTCGGCGAGTTTGAGCTTCTTCTCGGCTTCGATGTTTTTCAGAATCTTATCCGCCATTACCATTTCCCCTATTCTTCGATTGCTATTCCATCCCTGGTGATGACCACCACCTGCCAGGGGATGGTTTTTCCGCTTCTTGCAAGCGCGTCCCTGACCGCACGCTCAATGCCGGCGCAGCAGGGTACTTCCATGCGGACTACCTTGACGCTCCTGATGTGATTGGTTTTTATTATTTCCGCAAGCTTTTCCGAATAATCCGTATCGTCCAGCTTGGGGCAACCGATGAGGGTGACGCGGTTCTTGATGAACTTTTTGTGGAAAGCCGCGTAGGCGTACGCCGTGCAGTCCGCGGCGATGAGCAGGTTCGCGCCGTCAAAATACGGAGCGTTCACAGGCACGAGTTTGATCTGCACCGGCCACTGGGAAAGCTCGCTTGGGGCGTAATCGGGTCCGTCGCTGTGAGCTGCTTTCTCCTTCTGCAGATTCGCCGCTTTGCTCATGGTGGCGCAGGCGGAGGACGGGCAGCCCGAGAACACAGCCTTCTTCGCCATGTGCTGTTTCACGGCTTCCTCGTCAAACGCGGCGGCTTCCCGCTCCACAAAACTGATGGCGCCGGTGGGGCAGGCGGGAAGGCAGTTGCCCAGACCGTCACAGTAATCGTCCCGAAGGAGCTTCGCCTTGCCGTCCACAATGCCGATGGCGCCTTCGTGGCATGCCGTCACGCACAGTCCGCATCCATTGCATTTTTCGTCATCTATTTCAATAATCCTGCGTATCATTTTCACTTTTATGCCCTTTCTTGTTTTTCTGATTGAACTATACTATACTTGACCGTATCAATCCATTGTATTTACAACAAACGAGGAGCCGATGGAAGATTTTCTGCATATTTTTCATAACTCACTGCTTTTTCAGGGCATCAGCCCTTCGGAGCTTCCCCATCTTTTAAGCTGCCTTGGCGCCCGAAGAACACGGCACGGCAAGCTGGACCGCATCCTCTCTGAAGGCGAGCGGGTGAAGGAGCTGGGCTTTGTGCTTTCCGGTCAGGCGCAAATCTCCAAGGACGACTATCTGGGCAACCGCACAATCATCGCGGACGTGCTGCCGGGGGACGTTTTTGCCGAAGCCTACGCATTCCAAAGGGGTCTGCCCGTTCCCATCAACGTGGTCAGCGTGACGGAAAGCGAAGTCCTCTGGCTGGACCGCGGCAACCTCAC
>JBMNTW010000073.1:0-7833 GCA_050945935.1 Christensenellales bacterium | reverse complement strand
GATCCCTCTGGGCCGGATTTTTGAGCCGGAGGACATGGCGAAAACCATACTCTTCCTCTGCAGCGAGCTTTCGGACATGCTGGTGGGCGAAACCCTGCTGTCGGACGGCGGGAGAGTGCGACTGAATCCCTCCTGACGGCGCACTTCAACCGATGGTTGCCGCCCGAAGCATTGACGGTTCCTGCCCGCTCGGTTATACTCTAAGCAATAAACAGACAGGGGTGAAAACATGTTCTAAGGCCTTTCCTATGCTCGTTTTGGCAGTTGAGCGGTGCTTGCCGCTTGTTTAGCCTGCCGTCAGCTGGAAGGCCTTTGTATCCGCACGTTTTGCCCCCGTTGCCTGATTTTGGGCAGCGTTTTTGTGCAAACATCCCGGAAGCAGGTCTTCCGGGATTCCTTTTTTTGCACTGGAGGGTCTTTATGCCGCAGATTACTGTTTCCAACCTTACTTTTGCCTACGAAGGCAGTTACGACAATGTGTTTCAAGACGTCAGCTTCACCATCGACACCGGCTGGAAGCTCGGTTTCGTGGGCAGAAACGGCAGGGGGAAAACCACGTTTTTGAAACTGCTCACAGGCAGCTACGACTACACCGGCTCCATTCAAACCCCTGCCGTGAACTTTCGCTACTTTCCCTATGAGGTGGACGGTTCCGCCGTCACAGTGGAAGCCGTGCGCGGCGTGTTCCCCGATTTACAGGACTGGGAGCTCATCCGAGAGCTGAACCTTCTGGGGCTTTCGGAAGAGGTGCTGTACCGCCCCTTTCACACCCTAAGCCCCGGCGAGCGCACCAAAGTGCTGCTTTGCGCCCTCTTTCTGGGGGAAAACGCCTTCCCCCTCATCGACGAACCCACCAACCATCTGGACGTGCGCGGCAGAGAGGTTCTTGGCGAATACCTGAAGTCCAAGCGGGGGTTCATACTCGTTTCCCACGACCGCGCCCTTTTGGACAGCTGCACCGACCACACCCTTTCCCTCAACAGAACCAGCATCGAAGTCACCGGCGGCGGCTTTTCCGTCTGGCTGCAGGAAAAGGAAAAGTGCGAGCGCCACGAGATTTCGGAAAACGAGCGGCTGAGAAAGGACATCAAGCGCCTGAAATCCGCCGCCGAACAGAGCCGCCGCTGGGCGGATGAGGTGGAATCCATCAAACTGGGCAAAAAGAAAGCCGCCCTGGGCAACAACGAGGAGCGGGCGTACGTCGCAGAGCAGTCCCGCCGCATGCAGCAGCGCAGAAAGAACCTGGAGCGCAGGCAGCAGCAGGCGATTCAGGATAAATCCGCCCTGTTGAAGGACGTGGAGGAAACCGAGCCTTTGAAGCTGTTCCCCTTGCGCTACCATTCGGAGCGCATCGCGCGGTTTGCGGACGTTTCCGTTTCCTACGGCGGCAGAGAAGTGCTTTCTCGCATCACCTTCACCCTGAACCGCGGCGACCGCGTCGCCCTCATTGGCCCCAACGGGTCCGGCAAAACCAGTCTGATACGCCTGTTTTCCGATACCCCGCCGGATTTTGCCGGCACGGTGGAAATCGGCTCCGGGCTGACCCTTTCCCTCGTGCCGCAGGATGCTTCCTTTCTGACCGGTTTGGCGGAGGACTACGCGAAAAACCGCGGCATCGATGTGAGCCTGTTCTTCGCCATACTGCGAAAACTCGGCTTTTCCAGAGAGCAGTTCGAAAAGGACATGTGCTCCTACAGCGCCGGTCAGAAGAAGAAGGTGCTCATCGCCGCCAGCCTTTGCGAATCCGCCCATTTATACATCTGGGACGAACCGCTGAACTACATCGACCTACAGTCCCGCATGCAGATCGAGGAGCTGCTTTTGCGCTTTGCCCCCACCATGCTGTTTGTGGAGCACGACCGGGCATTTTGCGAAAACATCGCCACGAAGACGGTGCTGCTGTGAAGATAAAAGAAACCCCGAAGCGCTGCGCTTCGGGGTGTTTTTGTGTTTTCAGGAGATGAAGTTCGTCCGCGCGCCGGACTCGTTTTCCGGCGGCAGAATGCCCTGCTCTTTGCCGGCACGGATGCATTTGAGCAGCCAGGCCATGTTCCTGGCAAGGTTTCGCATGGTCTGCAGGCCTTCCAGGTCTTTTTGAACCTCCTCCGGCTCCGCGCCGTGCACCACGTTCCAATAGCTGGAGGACACAACTGGCATCTGTTTGATGGAAAAGTACTTGTTCAGCCCGTCCACCGTCACGGTGGTGCCCGCCCTTCTCGCGCTCGCCACCGCAGCGGCGGGCTTGTGGGCGTAGCAGTTGCCGGCCACGAACATTCTGTCCAGCACGCTCACAATCGCGCCCGCCGCAGAGGCGAAATGCACGGGACTGCCGACGATCAACCCGTCCGCGTGCTCCATTTTGTCGATCAGGTCGTTCACGCAGTCGTCGTCAAACACGCAGCGGCGATCCTTCGCGCATCCCCCGCAGGCGATGCAGCCGCGAAAAGGCCCCTTGCCGATGTGCACAATCTCCGACTCCACCCCGCATTCCGCGAGGGTCTTCGCGATTTCACGCAGCGCGGCGTTGGTGCAGCCCCTGGCGTTCGGGCTGCCGTTGATCATCAGTACTTTCACCGTAAATCCTCCTTCCGGGTCGTTGAGACTGCTTTACATCATCATAGCACCCGTAGTCAGATGTTTCAACGCGCGTCAGGCGGATTTGACCATCGCCCTGACATGCTCGAACTCCTCGGTGATTTCCCTGTCCGGCGCCTTCGTAAGCAGCGATACGACAACGATGGCGACAACCGACACCACGAAAGCGGGCAGCAGTTCATAGATGCCGAAAACGCCGCCCAGAGGCCGGATCAGCAGCTTCCAGATGAACACCATCGCGGCGCCGCTGACCATGCCGGCAATGGCGCCCGGGCGGTTCACGCGCTTCCACAGCAGCGAGAGTATCATCAGCGGCCCGAAGGTGGCGCCGAATCCCGCCCACGCGAAGGAAACGATCTTGAAAATCACGCTGTTTTCATCCAGCGCCACGACGATGCCGATTAGCGAGATGACCAGCAGCGAGATGCGGGACATGGTCATCACCTGTTTGTCCGTCGCCTGCTTTTTCAAAACACCCTGATAGATGTTCTTGGAAAACGCCGACGCGGCGATGAGCAGATACGAGTCGGAGGAGCTGATGGTCGCCGCGAGAATACCGGCCATCACAATGCCGGCGAGCAGCGCAGGCATCAGCCTGGTGGAAAGCAGGATGAACACGTTTTCAGCGTCCACGCTGGTCAGAAGATCCGCAGGATACATCGCCCTGCCGATGATGCCGATAAGCACCGCGGCAAACAGCGCGATGACGCACCACACCGTGGCGATTCTGCGGGAGCGCTTGAGTTCCTTCGGGTTTCGGATCGCCATGAAGCGCAGCAGAACCTGGGGCATGCCAAAGTAGCCAAGTCCCCAGCTCATGGTGGAAATCACAGCAAGGAAGCCGTAACTTCCGGCGGCGTCAAACAGCGGCACGCCGGCGGCAACCTGTTGAATGTCGTTGACGGTGGCAGGAGAGGCGATGCCGAAGAGTTCCAAAAATCCGGGGATGCCCTTCACGTTTTCGAGCACCGCGCCCACGCCGCCAGCGGCAATGGTGCCCACAATCAGCACCGACGCAAGGGCGAGTATCATCACGATGGCCTGCATGAAGTCCGAAGCGCTTTCCGCCAGGAAGCCGCCCACGAAGGTATAGATGATGACGAACACAGCGCCAAGAATCATCATGAGCTGATAGGGCTGGCCGAACAGCGTGGAAAACAGCTTTCCGCAGGTTACGAAGCAACTTCCCGCATATACTGAGAAAAAGATAAGAATAAACAGCGACGCGATGGTCATGATGACCTTCTTGTCTTCCTTGAAGCGGGTAGAAAAAAAGTCCGGAACGGTGATGGCGCCCGTATGCTGGGAGTAGAAGCGAAGCCGCTTTGCCGTAATCAGCCAGTTGGCGTAAGTGCCCAATGCCAGGCCGATTGCCGTCCAGAACGCGTCCGCCAGGCCGCACCAGTAGGCAACGCCGGGCAGACCCATCAGCAGCCAGCCGGACATGTCCGACGCTTCGGCGCTCATGGCCGTGACCCAGGGGCCCAGCGTTCTGCCGCCCAGGAAAAAGTTTTCAGAGGACTGGTTCGCCCGTTTCGCGAAGTACAGCCCGATGCCAATCACGGCGGACATATACACCGCCATCGCGATGAGTATCTGTACCCTCGATCCATCCATTTTGCTTCCTCTTTCCATAAAAAAATGATAGTGATGGTTTAATACACCACTATGGTGAAGGGGTAAATTTATTATGGATTATACACGCAAATGCAGCTCATGGCAAGAAAAAATGCATTTTAATGCACTACATACGCAATTATCCCACAAAAAACGGGCTGATTGCTCAGCCCGCCTTCAATTCTTCGGTTTTTACGCCCATTCAGGCGTCCGGCCGGCTCCACGGAACCGGCAGTTCACATCATTCAAGCATTTGACCTGCGCAAAGGGGCGCGGCGTGCCCTCCCTTCGCCCCTTTTTGGCACGCTTTAAGCGTTGTACGCCCGGTCAAACACGCGCTCGATGTCCTCCGGCGTGGGTGAGCCGGAAAACAGCCTTTCCTCACCCATGAAGTAGGTGGGAACGTACCAGTAGTCGTACTTGTCCGCCAGCTCGGGTTCTTCGCGCTCGTCGATCCGCTCCACCTCTACCGAAGCAAGCTCGGGACGGCGCTTTTTCAGCTCTTCTTCATAGGCAAAGGCGCGCTTGCAGTGGGGGCAGGTCGCCATATAGAACATCAGCAGCTTTTGCATGTTTTTTCCTCCCGCATATAAGTTTACCTTAGTTTACTTTATACCCTGTCCCTTGTCAACCATCTGCAATCAAATTGTTCCATACCTTGACACAGTAATCCTGTGAAATTTATAATGAAGTTCAACGGAGTTAACTCGTCTTAGGACGATATGGCATTATTTTGGAGGTTTTCATGGTTTCTCACGATGCATATTTCGCGCTTCTGCTTGCCACCGGAGCGGGCATGGCCACCCTGCTGGGCGCTCTGATCATCTTCTTTGTGAAGGTGAAGAGCGAAAAGCTGCTCACGGCGGCGCTGGGCTTTTCCGGCGGGATGATGATCGCCGTTTCACTGATTGAACTGTTCCCCAGCGCTCAGGAGGCGTTCGGGCAGACCATGTCTCCCCTGACGGGCACGCTGATGGCAGTGGTGTGCCTGATCGGTGGCGTGCTCATCGCCCGATTGCTGGACAGTCTCGTTCCCCATGACGAACCGTCCAGCAGCAAGGGCACCAGGGAGCACAAGAACCTTCTCAGGGTGGGAATGGTGTCCGCCATGGCGATTTTGATTCACAACTTCCCCGAAGGCATCGCCACCTTTATGGCAGGGTACACCAATCCCACTTTGGGTGTCACGCTGGCCTTTGCTATTGCCATGCACAACATTCCCGAGGGCATTTCCGTCGCCCTGCCCATTTATTACGCCACGAACAGCAAGGGCAAAGCCTTCTTTTACACCTTCCTTTCCGGCATTGCAGAGCCCATCGGCGCCGTGCTCGCCTGGCTGATCCTTGCGCCGTACACCAGCCCCGCCATGATGGGCGCGCTTTTTGCCATCGTTTCGGGCATCATGATGTACATCGCCTTTGAAGAACTCATTCCCAGCTCCCGCCAGTACGGGTACGACAGGCTGGCCCTGTGGTCGTTGTTCGCCGGCGTCTGCATCATGCCCATCAGCATGGTCATTTAACCGTTTGACGCTTCGAAGGTACGCCAAGGCAAATCGCTTTGGCGTATTTTTCATTGGCTTTGGGAAAGCTATTGCGAAGATATTTTGCCCATTGCACAGCCAGCGATCAAGGAGGACCTTCATGATGGAAAGCGCCGAAAAGAAGCGCAGCTTTGACATATTCTCCCCCGTTACAGGACTTTGCGCGCCGCTGATGCCCGAAAGCCCGCCGGACAGGCTGCAAAGCGCCGTCGCCATCGAGCCGGCTTCGGGCAGCGTGGTTGCCCCCGTGACCGGCAGTTTGATTTACACCTCCCCCACCAACAACGCCTTCGCCATCCGCACCGATGACGGCTTTACGGTGCGCGTGACCGTGGGCGAAAGCGGCGTGGAACCGGACGGGCGGGGGTATACGAAGGTCGTTCAGCCCGGCGACCGTGTTACCGTGGGCAAAAAGGTGCTGGTGGCGGATTTGGACATGCTCCGCATGCGCAACCGTCCGGTGCTGACCACCGTGTATCTGGAGGACCGGGAAAACGTGGAACGGGTGGAGTTGTATGAAGGCAACGTGATTGCCGGAATCAGCCCCATCATGAGCGTGGTGTACAATTACCTCAACCCCGCCGAACGGATTCGGGAATCGCAGAAGCGAAAGCCCGTGGCCCGGGGCAACGGTGCGCCGATGTAGACGGGGGTTTTTTGCTTCTCTCTTGAAATATAAAAAACGAAACGGCAGAGCCATGCAATTGACTCTGCCGTTATTGTTGCCGTTTTTCAGCCGTTCACCAAGCGGGCGATTGCGGCCGTTTGCAGTAAACAGTTATTCCTCCAGCTGTTCGGCGAGAAGGAGCCATTCCTCCTCCAGTTCCGAAAGCCTTGCTTTCACGGCTTCGATGCGCCCGGTGAGCTCCGTTACCTTCACATAATCCGCGGCTACATCGGGGTCTGCCATCTGTTGGGTCAACGCCGTCATTTCTTCGTTCAGCTCGTTGCTCTCCCGTTCCACGCCGCCCAATCGCGCGCGCAGGCGCCGCAGGTTCGCCCGGTTTTCCTTCGATGCCTGGTATTCCGCCGCAACGGGCTTTTCCTGCGGCTTTTCCGTTTTTTCCTGCCGGTTTTGGAGCATTTGCTCCCTTTCCCGCTCAGTCATAAACGCGTCGTAATCGCCTTCGTAGCTCTTGACGCCGTTTTTTTCCAGAACGAGGATGCGCGTTGCCAGCTTGTTGATGAAGTAGCGGTCGTGGGAGATGACGAACAGCGTGCCGTCGAACTCCATCAGGGCGTCTTCCAGCGCTTCTCTGGATGCAATGTCCAGATGGTTGGTGGGCTCGTCCAGAAAGAGCAGATTCGCGCCGGAAAGCATCAACTTCAAAAGGCAAAGCCTTGCCCGTTCGCCGCCGGAAAGATTGCCCACGCGCTTGAACACGTCGTCCCCCTTGAAAAGGAACCTGCCCAGTGCCGTGCGGATGGCGGTCTGGGTCATTTGGGGGTAGGCGTCCCACAGCTCGTCGATGACCTGCTTGTCCGGCGAAAGAGCGGAAAGGTTCTGGTCGTAATACCCCGTTTTGACTCCCGCGCCGATCAGCCGCCTGCCGGAATCCGGCGCCATTCTGCCCAGCAGGATTTTGAACAGCGTGGTCTTGCCGCAGCCGTTGGGGCCGAGCAAAAAGGCGCGCTCGCCGTTTTTAATCAGCAGTTCCACGTTGGAAAACATCTTCTTTTCGCCGAAAGACATGGCCAAATCGTCGCAGGCGACCACGTCGTTGGTCACCGCCGGCGGCGCGAAGAAGCGGAAGCGCAGGGCTTCGGGCTCCTCCTCCGGCTTGACGAGGGTCTCCTTCAGCCGCTCGATCTCCTTCAACTTGCTTTCGGCGGTGCGGATGTTCCGCTCGCGGTTCCACTGGCGCTGCTGGGCGACGATGCCCTCGATGCGCCTGATTTCGCGCATGGTGTTGTTGTAATGCCGCCCGGCAACGTCCCGTTCGTGGGCTTTTTTCTCCATGAAAGCGGAGTAGTTGCCGGTGTAGCTCAAAAGCCTGCCATTTTCGATTTCAAAGGTGCAGTTGGTGACCCGGTCCAGAAAATAGCGGTCGTGAGAGATGACGATGTACGCCCCGCGG
>JBMNTW010000072.1:0-7994 GCA_050945935.1 Christensenellales bacterium | reverse complement strand
GACCACCCCCAGCAACAAGACCGGCTATGTGATGGCGAAATACATCACCCTGGGGTCCAGCTCCTCCTCCGGCAGCTCTTCTTCCACCACCGGTTCCACCTACAAGGTCAGAACCACCACGATGAAGATCTACCAGTCCAGGAGCGGTTCCTCCAAGGTGCTGGCCACCGCCAAGAAGGGCGAGACCGTCACTTTGCTGACCAAGTACTCCTCCGGCTGGGCCCAGGTGAAGTACGGTTCCGTTACCGGTTACTGCAACTTCAGCAGCCTGACTGCCACCTCCAGCGGCAGCACCGGCACGGGCAGCACCGCGAACCTCAGCCCCAAGTTCTATGAGGCCGCCAAGCCCAGCTACACCGTTTACACCACCAAGGCCCAGGTGACCGAACTGCTGGATTATCATCTGACCAACCTCAGCAGCTCCTTCAGCTTCAAGGTGAGCAACGCCACTGGTTCCGCACTGAACAACATCCTGCCCAGCGCAAAGAAGGACGCCATCTATGGCTATCTGCTCTCCGAAGCCGAACTGAAGGCCGCCAACCGCAAAGCCTCCGTCAGCTACTCGGTGGATACGTCCTCCAAGACCGTTTATGCCACCATCCACTACAACGCCGCGGGCCTCGTGCTCAAGTATTACAAGGACGGCACCCCCATCACCGACTCCAAGGCGAAGGAACTGTACAACGAAGTCAACAGTATCCTGAAGTCCCTGATTAAGAGCGGCATGAGTGACTACGACAAGGCCCTTGCCATCCACGACTACCTCTGCGAAAACGTGGTTTACAGCGACGCTGACGTGGGCACCACCGCCTACGGCGCCATCGTGAAGGGCAAGGCGAACTGCCAGGGCTACGCCGAGGCCACCAGCCTGCTGTACACCCTTGCCGGTCTTGAGAACGTCGTCGTTCGCGCTACCAACGACTCCACCAGGGCGACCCACGGCTACGTGAAGGTCAAGGTGAACGGCAAGTGGTACGTTGTGGACACCACCGCCGATGACCCGGTGAACAACACCAACGTCCTGCCCCGCCATGACTTCTTCCTGGTCACCGACGCGATCGTCGAGCAGCGCTACACGCCCTGGACCATCGTGCACAGCCTGCCCAAGTGCACCTCCATGGATGAGAACTACTTCGTGAAGAATAAGCTGGTGGTTACCAGCATGGCCGAAGCGAAGACCATCATCCAGGCCGCCGTCAAGGCGAAGAAGCCCGCCGTGGAGTTCTGGGTGAACGACTACTCCTCTTCCAAGTACGGCACCAGCACCCTGAAGAGCTATGCCACTTCCGCAGGCGCCAAGTCCGTGGAAGCCAAGAGCCTCGCTCTCACGAAGTGCTCCATCTACCTCAAGCTTGGTTATTAATCGAGCACAACCCGCAAAAAACCCCGCCCTGTATGGGCGGGGTTTTTCTGCGAAGGTTCCTTCCTGCAGGTTCAAGTCCTGTTTCCCTCACCAAAACCTTATTTTTCGGGTTTGCATTACTTTGCATGTTCCCAGACCAAAGGCGGCAAAGGAGGAAGTACCCGATCCGCGCCCGCAGGCGCTCTGCGAAAAGCGCAGCCGCCGTGCCCGCTGGTATGCGTACTGTCAGCCTGTTAGAAGGAAACCATCAAGAAGGAGTTCTCCGACCGTTCTTACCGTTGAAAGGAACCCTTAATCAACCTCCGAAGGCATGAAAAAACCCCGGGAAATGTACTTTCCCGGGGTTTAATTGCTTCACTTACCTGCCGATGACCTTCGCGCCGCCCATGTACGGCCAGAGGGCTTCGGGGATGAGCACGCTACCGTCTTCCTGCTGGAAGTTTTCCAAAATGGCGGCAACGGTGCGGCCCACGGCCACGCCGGAACCGTTCAGGGTGTGCACGAGTTCGGGTTTCGCGGTCTTGTCCCTGCGGAAGCGGATGTTCGCGCGGCGGGCCTGGAAGTCCTCGAAGTTCGAGCAGGAGCTGATTTCAAGGTAGCGGTTGTAGCTGGGCATCCAAACTTCAATGTCGTACGTCATGGCGGAGCTGAAGCCCAGATCGCCGCCGCACAGGCGCACCACGCGATAGGGCAGACCCAGCTTCTGAAGCACCAGCTCGGCGTTCCTGGTCAGGGATTCGAGTTCCGCGTAGGATTCTTCGGGCTTGGTGAACTTCACCAGCTCGACCTTGTTGAACTGATGCTGGCGGATGATGCCCCTGGTGTCCCTGCCGGCGCTGCCCGCCTCGCCGCGGAAGCAGGCGGAATAGGCGCAGTGCTTGATGGGAAGCTCGTCGCCGTCCAGAATCTGCTCGCGGTACATGTTGGTGACCGGCACTTCGGCGGTGGGAATCAGGTAGTAGTCCGTGCCCTCCACATGGTACATATCCTCGGCGAACTTGGGAAGCTGACCCGTGCCGCGCATGGAGGCGGTGTTCGCGAGGAACGGCGGGAACACTTCCACATAGCCGGACTCGCTGGTGTGCGTGTCCAGGAAGAAGTTGATGACGGCGCGTTCCAGCCTTGCGCCCAAACCGCGATAGAAGGTGAAGCGCGCACCGGTCACCTTGGCGCCGGTGTCAAAGTCCAGAAGGTTCAGCTCGGTACCAATGTCCCAGTGAGGCTTGGGCTCAAAGTCGAAGCTGCGGGGCTCGCCCCAACGACGCAGTTCTTCGTTGGCGCTGTCGTCCTTGCCGGGGGTGACTTCCTTGTAGGGAATGTTCGGGATGGAAAGCAGGAAGGCGGTGAGTTCTTCTTCCTTTTCGGCAACCTGCGCATCAAGCGCGGTGATCTCGTCCGAAAGCTGCTTCATCTCGGCCAGCAGGGCGGAAACGTCCTCTCCGGCCTTCTTGAGCTTGGGCACCTGGGCGGAATCGGCGTTGCGCTTTGCTTTTTTGGCTTCCACTTCCGCCATCAGGGCGCGGCGGGACTCGTCCAGCGCGAGAAGGGCGTCCACGTCGATGTCGGTCTTATTGCGGAGGGCCAGCGCGGCCTTCAGCTCGTCGGGATTGGTGCGAATACGCTTGATGTCCAGCATGATAAGCCTCCGTTAAATCTTTAAGTAGTTAGGGCGAATCTGCCTTGGTTACATTTTTTCCGGCGCGGCGATGCCAAGAAGCTTCAAACCCGTGGCGATGACCTGGCGCGCGCAGGCGGTGAGGGCAAGGCGGGCGTTTTGCACGTCCCTCGGTTCGCCGAGTATCCTGTGCGCCAGATAGAACCGGTTGAACGCCTGGGCAAGGTCCACCACGAAGCGGGCGATGAGATAGGGTTCGTACTTCTCGCAGGCGGATTTCACAACGCCGGGGAACTCGTGCAAAAGCCTTGCCACTTCGATGGACTCCGCATCCGTGATGAGGGAGAAGTCCACTTCCGCGTCCGGGTCATACCCCGCGCGGGCAAGCAGCGAGCAGCAGCGCGCGTGGGTGTACTGGCAGTACGGGCCGGTTTCCCCTTCGAAGTTCAAAGCGCGGTCCCAGTCGAACACAATGTCCTTGATGCGGGCGGAAGAAAGGGTGGAAAACACCAGCGCGCCCACGCCCACGTCCTGGGCGATCTGGTCCATATTCTCCAAATCGGGGGACTTTTCCTTCATGATGGCGCGGGTCTTTTCGATGGACTCCTTCAGCACTTCCTCCAGGAACACCACCTTGCCCTTGCGGGTGGAGAGGGTGCCGTCCGTGGTGGACACCATGCCAAAGGCGACGTGCACAAGGTCCTTCGCCCATTCGTGGCCCATCATCTCGATGACCTTGAACACCTGCTTGAAGTGCAGGTTCTGCTGGTACGCCACCACATACAGGCTCTTGGCGAAGTCGTAGGTGGCTTTTCTGTAAAACGCCGCGGCAATATCCCTGGTGGCGTAAAGGGTGGCGCCGTCGCTCCGTAGAATCAAGCAGGGAGGCATATTGTCCTCCTCGGGGAAGCGGACAACGCTGGCGCCGTCGTCCAGCTCTAAAAGGCCCTTTTCCTTCAGCTCGTCCACAATGGGCTGCATCTTGTCGTTGTAGAAGCTTTCGCCGGCGTAGGAGTCGAACTTAATACCCAGAAGGTCGTAAACCCTCTGCACCTCTTTTAAGGTCAGGGTGCGGAACCAGTCAAACAGTTCCAGCGCTTCCGGTTCGGCATCCT
Source organism: Christensenellales bacterium (assembly GCA_050945935.1). GTDB lineage: Bacteria > Bacillota > Clostridia > Christensenellales > CALWSW01 > CALNBC01. The sequence goes on along the minus strand of JBMNTW010000072.1, from coordinate 3,901 downwards.
CAATCGCCTTGAAGGCGGCGCGGGCCTCGTCGTTCAGCGATTCGTCCTTCTCGGCCTCCTCGTGGAAGCGGGCGTAAATCTCCAGCATGGCGCGCACGCCGCCCTGTTCGATCTGCTTCCTGTCGCCCCAGCGGCGGAACGCCACAATGAGTTTTCCAAACTGGGTGCCCCAGTCGCCCAGGTGGTTGATGCCCACGGCTTTGTAGCCGAGGAAGTTGAAAATGTTGTACAGCGCGTGGCCGATAACGGTGGAGCTCAAATGCCCGATGTGGAAGGGCTTCGCGATGTTGATCGAGGAGTAGTCGATGCAGACCGCGCGCCCCGCGCCCTCGTCGGAAGAGCCGAATGCCGCGCCCAGGGAAAGCACCGGAACGAGCGCCTCCCGGACGAAGACCGCCCTGTCGATAAAGAAGTTCAAATACCCGCCGACGACCTCAACCCGTGCGACGAACTCGGGGAAAGCCGATTCGTTCTTGAGCATTTCGGCAATGGCGGGAGGGGCTTTGCGCATCGCCTTGGCGAGCTTGAAGCAGGGCAGGGCATAGTCCCCCATTTCGGGGTTTGGCGGGGTTTCCAGCATGGCGGAAAGCTCACCTGCCGGCAGGTTTGTCGCGGCGGCGAGCGCAGCGGCGATTTCGGTCCGAAAATCCATCAAAACACCTCGATACAATATCCAAAATTCATAATAAAGTAGTATACCATTTTAAACGGGTACTGAAAAGCCCGCAAGCCCCGTGATTTGGGGCATTGCGGGTATTTTGCCCTGTTTTGGCGCATTTAGCAGGAAGCCGACGGCACCAGGCGCTTCGCCTGATGCTTTGGTTGGCGTCAAACCCCCGCCATGATGCGCAAAGCGGCAGGGATGACCTCCATGGAAACTCTGTTCCTGCCGTCGAACAGCGTGCCGTCCAGATTGAGGGTGAGGGGCGTGTCGCTCTCGATGACGATGGAGCGGGCGCGCAGGGTGTGAATCTCTTTACGGTTGGTCTTTTTGTAGGTTCCGCGAATGATGCGGGGCAAAAGGGAAAAGTAATCCTTCGGCACTTTGACGGAGTCCAGGACGAGAATGTCCAAAAGCCCGTCCTTCGGGTCGGAATCGGGCAGCACGCGCATGCCGCCACCGTAGTGCGTGCCGTTGCCGGCGGCAACCAGGAAGCGCGGGCCGGTGAAGCTGAGTTCACCGTCGATGCTGACGCGAATGTCCGGCGAGGAGTAGCGGGGCACGGTGTATAAAACCGCGAAAAGGTAGCTCAGCCCCCCGAAGCGGGAAAAGCGCTTGGAATGGCGCACGACCTCGCTGTCAAACCCCACGGTGGAGATGTTCAGCCCCACAAACTCGTCCACCTGCATGCAGTCCACGGTGCGGACGGTGCCGGAAAGAAGCAGTTTCGCCGCCTTTTCAGCGTCTTTGGGAATGTTCAAACAGCGGCGGTAGTCGTTCCCCGTGCCGCCGGGCACAATGCCCATGACGGCACCGGTATGGACCAAGCCCTGTGCCACTTCGCACACCGTGCCGTCCCCGCCCACGGAAACCACAAGGTCAAATCCTTGTTCTGACGCTTTTTTGGCGAGTTCCACGGCGTGCTCCGGGTGAAGGCTTTCAAAAATCTCGTAAGCTTCGCCCGCAGCGTCAAAAACCGCCCGGGCCTTCTCAAGCGCCTGCTTGGACCGGCCTTTTCCGGCAACCGGGTTAAAAATAAAGCAAGTTTTCATCCCATAGCTCCAAAAAAGAAGAATGCCGCGGGCAGCGTTTTGCCCGTAAGGGTCGTTACCGATGGAGTCTGGCGCGCATGCCGTCCGGGTCCACGGCGTGTTCCACCGCGGTTTCGGCGCTGATGCGGCCGGACTTATAAAGCGAAATGAGGCTGTTGTCCATGGTGACCATGCCGCTGGCGGCGCCGGTGGCGATGGCGTTGTTGATCTGGTGGACCTTGTTTTCCCGAATCATCGAGCGGATGGCAGGAGTCGCCACCATGATTTCAAAGGCGGGAATCAGACCGCCGTCAACGGCAGGCACAAGCTGCTGGCTGATGACCGCCTGCAGCGCCATGGCGAGCTGCACGCGAATCTGCTGCTGCCGGCTGTCAGGAAACACGTCGATGATGCGGTCAATGCTCTTGGCAGCGCCGATGGTGTGCAGGGTGGAAAGTATCAGCTGCCCCGTTTCCGCCGCTGTCATGGCGATGGAGATGGTCTCCAGATCCCGCATTTCCCCCACCAGAATCACGTTCGGGGACTGGCGCAGCGCGTACCTTAAGGCTTTTTCAAAGCTCTCGGTATCGTGGGAGACTTCGCGCTGGCTGATGACGCAGCGGTCGTTCCGGTATAAAAACTCGATGGGGTCCTCGATGGTGATGATGTGGTAGGGATAGGTGTGGTTCATCCTGTCAATCAAGCAGGATAACGTGGTGGACTTGCCGCTGCCCGCGGGACCGGTAACCAGCACCAGCCCCTTTTGAAGGGAAGCGAACTCCATCACCGATTCGGGAATGTTCAAAGTGGCAGGGTCCGGCAGATTGAAGGCGACGGCACGGATGACCGTGGCGTAGGAGTTGCGCTGCATGTAGGCCGAAACGCGGAACCGCCCCACGCCGGGCAGCGAGAAGGAAAAATCGTCGTCCCCCGTAGCCCTGTATTTTTCCGCGGAACGCGCGCCGGACAGCTCATACAGCCCGAAAATAAGGGACTCCGTCTCCTCCGGGGTGAGCCGCCTGTCGCTTTGGGGAATGATGGCGCCGGACAGCTTGAACGCCACGGGAAAGCCCGCGATGACGAAAATATCCGAAACGCCGAGGTCTACTGCCTTTTTCAGCAGTTCCACCAGCATGGTTTTGCTTTCCGCCGCGGTCATGGGCCCATCCTTTCCGGTTTCAGTTTCCGCTCCAAACGTTCATGGAATCGTCGAAGAAGGTCTGTTCCGAAGAAAACACCTTTTTCCATGAAAGTATATCACAACTTCCGTCAAGATACACCACCGTGAAACAGCGCAGGGTGGAATTTTCGCCGCAGGGAACGGCATATTCCGCCGAAAATGCAGGAATTCTTCCGTCATTTTGAATTGTCTGCTCCCCCCGGGTGACGGTAACGCCTTCAACGGTGGGAACCGCCCCCGTCTGGCGGTAATCGTCCAGCAGTTTTGCCAAAATTGCGGTCGCTTCCGCATCCGCGCTGTAATATTTGGCGGTTTCTTCAACGGTGCGGCTGGCAAGGGTGTATTCGTTGCGCGCGGCAATCAGCGAAAGCACGCTCAGCACCGTCAAACACAAACACACCAGCACCACCAGCACCGACGGCGCCCCCACCGTTACGGGGAAGGAGGGGGAGCGCTTTTTGGAAGGGCTCTGCACAGACAGGTCGGGTTTACTCATGTGCGCCACCCCCGTTCACATGCGCCGCCACAAGGGAAATAAGCCCCTGGCCTTCCTCGTCCGTCAGTTCAATCGAATAGGTCGCCAGAAGGCCGTTCTCGCTTTTCAAAACGGCAAGGGCATAGCCTCGTTCCGCTTTTTCGCCCTCGCACAGAATGCCTGTGGCATAAAAGCCGGATTCCATCCTTTTTGCGTTAAAATACCGGCAGAAGCCTTCCTCGTCCCCTGCGCGCAGGTAATCCGCCGCCGTGACGGCGGTGAGCACCGCGGCGGAAAGAACGGAGGCTTCATCGCTCTTTTTCCTTGCCGCAGCGGAAAGGGAGAGAATCGTTCCCGCCGCCAGCGCAAACACCAGTATCGCGATGCTCAGCTCCAGCAAAAAGGGCGCGGCTTCCAGCCGTCTGCCATTGCCGCTCATGGCGTTCCCCCCTTTGCGGCGCGAAACATCGTCCGCGCTGAGCGCGTTTCGCCGCTTACTGCCATCGCGGTCATGTTCAGGGCGTTTTCTTCCAGTTCGAAGGTGAAGCGCGAAA
>JBMNTW010000071.1:0-8080 GCA_050945935.1 Christensenellales bacterium | reverse complement strand
ATTCCCTGGGTTTGACGGGAAGGCTCATTCCCCGCATCGGAAACGGGCTTTCCGCTTTAAAGCCGAAAGAGGCGGACGCCGCGGTCATCGCAGGACTGGGGGGCAGGCTGATTGCCTCCATCATCGGTTCTGCGCCGGAGGTGGCGGACGGACTTCCCATGGTGTTGCAGCCCATGCAGCAAATTTCGGACCTTCGAAGGTTCCTGCGCGAAAACGGCTATTGCATAGTGGACGAGCGCATGGTTAAGGAAAACAACAGGATATTCGAAATGCTGTCCATCCAAAAAGGCGAGTACAGTCAGCCTGAGGGCGTTCCGGAGGAACTTTCGGACGAAATCGGCCCGCTTCTTTGGCAGAGGGGGGACCCGCTGCTGGAAGAAAGCCTTCGACGAAACGCCAAAGGGCTGAAAAACGCCGCGGCGCAGGCGGAAGCTTCGCCCGAAGCGGCAAAAGAACTTTTGGCGAAGGCGAAAGCCTATGAACAAGCGGCAGACATGGTGGAAGCGAGAAGGAGGCAGCCATGTACATAACGAAAAAACTCTTCCTGGAAGCGATGGAAAGCATCGCCCCGGCGCACCTTGCGGAAAGCTGGGACAATGTGGGCATGCTCATCGACTGCGGCAAAGAGGAGTATCAAAAAATCCTGTTCGCGCTGGACCTGACGGAGCAGGTGGCGGCACAGGCAGTAAAATCAGGCGCGGATATGGTGGTGACCCATCATCCCGTCATGCTTTCCGGCATCAAAAGGCTGGACGGCAAAACCGGCGAAAGCAGGGCAATCCTGCTGATGGTCCAAAACGGCATTTCTCATTTTGCCGCACACACGAACTTTGACTGTTCGGATTGGGGCACCAACGCCTATGTGGCAAAGGCTCTTGGGCTGAAAAACGCGAAGCCCCTTCTCGAAGGCGGCATGGGCAGGGTGGGGGAATTTGAAAAGGAAATCACCCTTGCCGAATTGACGCAAAAAATCGGCAAAATTTTGAAAACGGAGGCCATTCGTTCAGCCGGCGACCCGAACAGAATTGTTAAAAGGCTTGCCATCGTAACAGGCTCGGGAATGTCGCTGGTACGGGAAGCGGAAGAAGCCTGTGCGGACGCGCTTTTGACGGGGGACGTCAAGTACCACGCCGCGGCGGAAGCGGTGGAATCCGGCATCGCAATCATCGACGCAGGGCATTTCCCCACCGAACGTCCGGCGATGAACCAGTTAATTCAAGGTTTACAAGCACATTTTAATGCGCTACAATGTAAGACGGATATCATGACTGAACTGTGTCTTGCGGAAGAAAACGACGTTTTCTGGACCGTAAGCAACCCAGTGGAATAGAGGTATGCTCATTGAACAACATGGAAGCCCTGCTTAAGTATCAGGAAGCCGATCTGCAGTATGACAAGCTGGAGGCCAGCCTGAAGAATTCTCCCGCCAGCAAGCGCTTTGCCAAGGTTCGCCAGTTTTTGGAGGATCAAAAGCGCGTTCTTCAGCGCATGATGGCTGCCGTTGAAAGCAGGAGGAAGACGATCGACGCCACCGCCGAACGCTTTGACCTTTACGAGAAGCGCTACAAGGACGGTATTGCGAAGTTCGAAAACGCCAACAAGGAAGACCCGAACGAGCTTGCCAAGTTCACGCAGTATTTCGAGCAGCTGACGGCGCGCATCGCCCAGGAACGCAGGGAGTTTCAGCAGCTGGTGCATGCCCTCGAAAAGGAGGAGGCCCAGCTTTCGGATATGCGCATCAAAATCGCCAAGGCAAGAAAGGAATACGACGAGCTGAAGGCCGCCGTGGAAAAGGAGCGCGCCGAAGCCCAGGAAAGCCTGACTGCGGCGAAAGCCGCCGCGGACGCGCTGGCAAAGGACGTCGATCCCAAACTGATGGAGGCGTATCGCCACGTCCGGCGCAATCATTCGCTGGCTGTGGTGGAAGTCGTGGGCAACAAATGCTCCGGCTGCAATATGGAGCTTCCCGCCGTGGCGGACAGAAGGCTCAGGGAGCAGGAACTCGTCGAGTGTGACAACTGCGGCAGAATCCTCTATTTATCCAACCAGTAAACGATGCGAGGCGGCTGGATGGTCGCGTCCGGAAACGGATGAGGAAAGTCCGAGCACCACAGGGCAGAGTGCCGGGTAACACCCGGTGGAGGCGACTCCAAGGAAAGTGCAACAGAGAGATACCGCCCCCCGTTTTTCGGGGAGCAAGGGTGGAAAGGTGAGGTAAGAGCTCACCGGCGGCTTGGCGACTTGTCCGTCATGTAAACCCCACTTGGTGCAAGATTGAGAGAGGGAGCATTTAATGGCGGCCCGTCAGGCTCCCCTGTAATCGCTTGAGCCGAATGGCAACTTTCGGCCTAGATAGATGACCGTCCTTCGACAGAACTCGGCTTACAGGCCGCGCTCGCATTCAATATTTCAGCCCGCTTTACTGCGGGCTTTTGCTTATCCGTACTTCGTTGGGAGGGAACATGAAGCCCGTCATCCGGTTTTATGAGCCGTACGCCGTTTCTGAAAACGCTTACCTTTACGCGGTCATCGTGGCGCGATACAGGAATCAGTGGGTGCTGGTGCGGCATAAAGAGCGCGAAACCTGGGAGATTCCCGGCGGTCACAAGGAGGCGCACGAAGGCATCGACGAAACCGCCGCCCGGGAACTGACGGAGCAAACAGGCGCGTCGGCATTTGATTTGCTGCCTGTTTGCGCCTATTCTGTGGACAGGGGGGAAGGCGAGACCTTCGGGCATCTGTTCTTCGCCGAGATTCACGATCTGGGCGCCCTGCCCGAATCGGAAATCGCGGAAGTGCGATTGATGGACGATCTGCCGAACAGCCTTACATATCCGGACATTCAGCCCGCGCTGTTCGAGAAGGTGAAAAGCGTGATTCTGCCCGAATCCAAATAAGAAAAACGCTGCTTGCGTTTCGCAGGCGGCGTTTTTCCTATGAAATTGATTGCCGAATCAGTTCTTATCCTCGGTGGTGATGTAGGGGATGCCGTTTTCACCGAATCCGTCGGTCTTATAAGCCTGTTCGGTTTCGGTGATGAAGATGGCCTCCACGCCTTCCAGGGATTCCACCAGTTTGAGGCCCTTCTCAAGACCGAGCACGAAGCAGGTGGTGGTCAGCGCGTCGCCGTCGATGGACTTATCGGAAATGATGGTCACTGAAACCAGCCCGTTGTGGACGGAAAAGCCCGTCTTGGGGTCCAGAATGTGGTGGTAGAAGGTGCCGTCCTCCGCGGTGAAGGAGCGCTCGTACACGCCGGAGGTCACGATGGACTTGTTCTGCAGCTTGACGGCGGAAATCGGGGTGTTCCTGCGCTTGAAGGGGTCCTGCAGGCCGATGGTCCAGTTCTCGCCGCCCTTGCTGCCCATGGCGTATACGTTGCCGCCCAGGTTGATGATGGCGCTGGTCACACCGCGGGACTTCAGGTATTCCACCACCTTGTCCGCAATGTATCCCTTGGCGATGCCGCCCAGGTCAATCTGCGCTTCGGTGTCCAGCAGGGTGACGGTATTGCCCTCGACCTTGACGTTCCTGTAATCCACATGGGCTACGGTGGCAGCCAAAGCCCCGGCATCCGGAACCTTCGGGTTGCTGCTCTTGAAGTCCCACAGGCTGGAAACGGGTCCGATGGTGATGTCAAACGCGCCGTCGCTCATTTCGCTGTACATCAGGGCGGTGGAAATCACCTCGATGGTGTCGGCATGCACCTCGGTGGGAGCGCCCTGGGCGTGGTTGATGCGCCAGACGTCGCTCCCCTCAACGGTTTTGGAAAACAGCTTTTCGTACTTGTCGCATACGTCCAGCGCGCCGCTGAGATTGTCGTGGTTCAGGCCGTCGTAAAGCGTGATGGTGATGACCGTGTCCAGCATAAAACCCGTGGTACTGATCGGATCGCCGCCGGTATCCTGCGGGTTTGCGGTGCAGCCGGATGCGAGTACGCAGGCTGCGAGCAGTATGGACGCGACGGCTTTCCTGTAAGATTTGTTTCGCATAAAGCAAGCACCTTTAGTTCTCGTAATTTGACGGTTCGGGGCATAACAATGCCTTTATATACTTTGTACCACAAAGGGTGAAAATGCAAGAGAAAAATCATGGCGCAACTGTGTCATCGCTGAAAGCGCGCCCTGCGTTGTGTTTTTTACGCATTGGCGTTATAATACGAAAGTGCGGCGAACATGCAGCGAAGGAGAACTTTTTTGCGTATCAGGACCGAGAAAATCGCATACTTTGGGCTTCTGACGGCTATGGCTATCGTGCTGGGCTATATCGAAAGGACGATCCCGATTCTGGACGGTTCCATACCCGGCGTGAAGCTCGGGCTGTCCAACGTGATCATTCTGTTCGGGATTTACATCATGGGCGGCAAAAGCGCTTTTCTGCTGATGCTCTTGAAGGTGTTCCTGCTTTCCCTGATGTTCACCGGATTGTTTTCCACCACCATGATGGTGAGTTTGGGCGGCGGCTTTTTGAGTTACGTCGTGATGATGCTTTTAAGCAGAATGCCGGGCATGACGGTGGTCTCCGTCAGCGTGCTGGGGGCGGTTGCCCACAATCTGGGGCAGACGATTACCTCCTGCGTGATACTCGGAACATGGCAGCTTCTGTATACCTACCTTCCCGCTATTTTGGTATCCGCGGTGATAACGGGAGTGCTCACCGGACTGGTGGCGCAAAGGGTCATCGTGGCGCTTGAGCGGACGGGCGTGGTCAAACATATAAAAAAGGACAGGATTCGAGCTTTATAGACACACGAAAAGCGAGTATTTGTGCGTTGCGCAGCTACTTTTGTCGTGGTATAATGGCAAAACGGACAATCACATTTATATATGCGGAGGATATTATGGCACAACACGAAAGACTCGAGAACAACGAGATTAAGCTGACGGTCACCGTTCCCGCTGAGACATTCACCGAGGCTCTGACCAAGGCATACATAAAAGAAGGCAATCGCTATTCTGTTCCCGGTTTCCGTAAGGGAAAGGCTCCCCGCCGCATGATTGAGAATGCCTACGGCGAGGGAGTTTTCTACGAAGGGGCATTTGATGCCTGCTATTACCCCGCATATGCGGCGGCGCTGAAGGAAGAAGGCCTCGAGCCCGTGGACTCCCCGAAGATCGACATTTTGCAGATCGGCCACGGCCAGGATTTGATCTTCACCGCCACCTTCCCCGTAGCTCCCGAGGTGGAGGTTACGCCCGAGTTGTACAAGGGTATAGAACTGGAAAAGCGCGAGTATACTGTTACGGACGAACAGGTGAACGCTGCCGTTGCCCGCGAACAGGAGAAAAACGCCCGTTTTGTGGACGTTGACCGTCCTGTTGCGCTGGGCGACCGTATTGTTTTGGACTATGCCGGCACCGTTGACGGCGTTGCCTTCGAAGGCGGCACGGCAGAGGACGCAGACCTTGAAATCGGCTCCGGAACCTTCATTCCGGGTTTTGAAGATCAGCTTGTCGGCGTAGCCGCCGGCGAAGAAAAAGACGTTGTGGTCACTTTCCCGGAAAACTACCATGCCGCGGAACTTTCCGGCAAAGAGGCCGTGTTCCATTGCAAAGTCAAGCAGGTGAAAGTGAAGGAGCTGCCCGAAGCGGACGATGAGTTCGCCAAGGACATCAGCGAGTTTGACACCATCGAAGAGTTTAAGGAAGACCTCCGCAAGAAGATGCAGGCGGATGCGGACAACCGCGCGCGCAACGCGCTGGAAAATGACGCGGTGAACGCTGTCGCCAAGAAGATCGAAGTGGATATTCCCGAAGCCATGATCGAACGCCAGGTTGACGAGATGATCTACAACCTGCAGAACCAGATGATGCGCCAGGGCTTCAGCCTTGAAATGTACATCAAGGCCATGGGCATGGATGTGGAGAAGTTCCGCGAAGGCTACAAGCCCTCTGCGAAGGAACGCGTCAAGGGTGATCTGGTGCTCCGTGCCATCGCCAAGGCGGAAAACATCGAAGTGACCGACGAAGAAGTCAAGAAGGAAATCGAGGACTACGCCAAGTCCATGAACATGGAACCCGAACAGATCGAAGAGATCGTGAAGGGCGTGAACATGGAAGAGCTGAAGTCGGACATGGCGCTGCGCAAGGCCATCGACGTGATCATCAACAACGCCGTAATGGTCGACCCCAAGCCCGTCGAACTGTCTAAAGAAGAAAACAACGCGGCCGAGGATGCCAAAGACGAGGCAGGCGAATAAACCATCAGCTTGTTACCCCTTCCTGAGGTATCCCGGCAAGATAGGAGGAGAACATGAGCGCTTTAATTCCAATCGTAGTGGAGCAGACCGGTCGCGGCGAACGCTCCTATGACATATACTCAAGGCTGCTGAAGGACCGGATCGTTTTCCTTGGCGGAGAAGTCAATGACGATGTGGCCAACCTCATCGTAGCCCAGATGCTTTTCCTGGAAGCCGAGGATCCTGACAAGGACATTTTCCTGTACATCAACAGCCCGGGCGGTTCCGTTTCCGCAGGACTGGCGATTTACGACACGATGCAGTACGTCCGCTGCGAGGTTTCCACCATCTGCGTGGGCCTTGCCGCATCGATGGGCGCATTCTTGCTGGCTGCCGGCGCCAAGGGCAAGCGCAAGGCGCTGCCCAACGCCGAGGTGATGATCCACCAGCCCTCCGGCGGTGCCCGCGGTCAGGCGACGGACATTCGCATCCAGGCGGAGCAAATCATCCGCATCAAGCACAAACTGAACGAGATCCTGGCCAACCGCACCGGTCAGCCCCTGAGCAAAATCGAGGCTGACGTGGAACGCGACTTCTACATGACTGCCGCACAGGCCAAGGAATACGGCCTGATCGACGAGGTCTATGCCCCCAGGCGCTGAGTTACGCAGCGCACAATCCAATAGAGGTGAAAAATGCCCAAGAACGATAACGATAAAACCATACGCTGCTCCTTCTGCGGCAAAAAGCAACAGGAGGTCAAGCGGATCGTTGCGGGGCCCGGGGTCTTCATTTGCGACGAATGCGTCGAACTGTGCATGGAAATCGTCCATGACACGCCGGAACCCGCCCCCGAACTGAATGTTGAAGAGATCCCCAAACCCGCGGAGATCATGCGCGCGCTGGACGATTACGTCGTCGGCCAGCACAGGGCGAAAAAGGCCCTCTCCGTCGCGGTTTACAACCATTACAAGCGCATTTCCTCGCCCGTTTCCAACGACGGCGTGGAGCTCACCAAGAGCAACATCCTGATGCTCGGCCCCACCGGCTCGGGCAAGACCCTGCTGGCGCAGACGCTGGCAAGGATTCTGAACGTTCCCTTTGCCGTGGCGGATGCCACCTCCCTCACAGAGGCGGGTTACGTGGGCGAGGATGTGGAGAACATCCTGCTCAAGCTGATCCAGGCTGCGGATTATGACATTGAGCGCGCCCAGAAGGGCATCATCTACATCGACGAGGTGGACAAGATAGCCCGAAAGGGTGACAATCCCTCCATCACCAGGGATGTTTCCGGCGAAGGCGTACAGCAGGCCCTTTTGAAAATTCTTGAATCCACCGTGGCTTCCGTTCCGCCCCAGGGCGGCCGCAAGCACCCGCATCAGGAATTCTTGCAGATCGACACGACCAACATCCTGTTCATCTGCGGCGGCGCTTTCAACGGCATCGAAAAGATCATCGAAAAGCGCACCGGCAAGAAGACCATGGGCTTTGGCGCCGAGATCAAAACCACCAAGGAGAAGGAAATCGGCGATATCCTGACGGAGATTCTGCCCGAGGACCTGCTGAAGTTCGGCCTCATTCCCGAATTCATCGGCCGCGTTCCCGTGGTGGTCACGCTGGACCAGCTGGACGAGGACGCGCTGGTCAACATTCTGACCCAGCCCAAGAACGCCCTTGCCAAGCAGTATGCGAAGCTGCTGGAACTGGACAATGTGGAGCTGGAGTTCGACGAGGAAGCCCTGCGCACCGTGGCGAAAAAGGCCATCGAGCGCAAGACCGGCGCCCGCGGACTGCGCTCCATCCTCGAAGAGGTCATGCTGGACGTGATGTTCGAAATCCCCTCCAGAGAGGATGTTGAAAAGTGCATCATCACCAGAGAGACCATCGAAAAGAAGTCCGCGC